>CAYOHA010000127.1:0-7712 GCA_964403625.1 uncultured Dehalococcoidales bacterium
AGCCATTATCTATTATTGGAGTGGAAATTTTGAAAAATCAGTAGATGCCTATAAAAAGGCTATCGAGAATGATCCCCAGGTGGCTATATATTATGCCAATCTTGGCCTTGCATTCAGGGACTTAGGGAAATTGGAAGAAGCTGAAAAAGCATACTTGAAGGCAATAGAACTGGAACCAGATAACGCACAGCATCAAAATGACTTGGGTAATATTTTTTACCTGGGCGGGGATTACAATAAAGCTATTGATTGTGCCCAAAAAGCCATTGAGAATGACCCCCAGGTGGCTATATATTATGTGAATCTCGGCGACACATTCAGGGATCTAGGAAGGTTTGAAGAAGCTGAGAAGGAATACCTGAAGGCTATAGAGCTGGAACCCAATAATGCAGAATATCACAATGGGCTAGGAAACATTTATTACCAACATAGAAATTACGATAAGGCCATCGATTGCTATCAAAAGGCTATCGATAACGATATCCAGGTGGCCGTATATCATGCCAATCTTGGTCTTGCGTTAAGTGATCTATCAAAATTGGAAGAAGCTGAAGAGGCATACTTCAAGGCTATTGAGTTGGAACCTAACAATGCAGAGTATCAGAATGGGCTAGGCAATATCTATTACCGGTATCAAAATTATGAAAAGGCTATCGATTGCTATCAAAAGGCTATCAAGAACGACTATCGGGTAGCTGTGTATCACGCCAATCTTGGCCTTGCACTAAGTGGACTGGGTAACTGGGAGGAGGCGAAAAAGGAATATCTTAAGGCGGCAGAGCTGGAGCCTAACAATTCAGAATATCATAACTGGCTAGGAAACATTTATTACCGGGACAGAGATTATGAAAAGGCTATTAACTGTTATCAAAAGGCTATCGAGAACAACTCCAACATATCTGTATATCACGCCAATCTTGGTCTTGCGTTCAGTGGTCTAGAGAAATGGGAAGAAGCGAAAAAGGCATACAATGAAGCGATTAAACTGGAGCCGGACGTTGCGGAGCATCACAATGGATTAGGTGTCATTTATTATTGGAGTGGAGATATTAAAGAATCCATAGTTAACTATAAGAAGGCTATTGAAATAAATCCTCAGATGGCAGTAGCCCATGAAAATCTTGGTCTCGCGTATAGTGACCTGGGAGAATGGGAGGAGGCGGAAAAGGAATACTTTAAAGCGATAGAACTGGAGCCTAACAATGCAGAACATCATAATGGGCTGGGAAACATTTATTACCGGGACGAAGATTATGAAAAGGCTATTAATTGCTATCAAAAGGCTATCGATAACAACTCTAATGTTGCTGTATATTACACCAATCTTGGGCTTGCATATAGAGATTCAGGAAAATTCGAGGAAGCTGAAAAGGCATACCTTAAGGCGATAGAACTGGAACCAAATAACATACAACATTACAATGACCTGGTGAATGTTTATTACTTGAGTGGAGATTACAACAAGGCTATCGATTGTGCTAAAAAAGCCATCGAGAACAACCCTCAGGTAGCAGTATGTCATGTGAATCTTGGCGATACATTAAGGGATTTAGGAAGATTTGAAGAAGCAAAGAAGGAATATTTTACGGCTATCGAGCTTGAGCCAGACAATGCAGAATATCACAATAGACTCGGTGTCATTCATTATTGGAGTGGAGATACCAGAGAATCCATAGTTAGCTACCAGAAGGCTATTGAAATAAATCCCCGAATGGCCGTGATACATGAAAATCTTGGCCTCGCGTTTAGAGATTTAGGCCAATGGGAGGAAGCTGAAAAAGCATACCTCAAGGCTATTGAGCTTGTGCCAGACAATGCAGAATACCAAGACCTGTTAAAAAATCTACGCCAAGAAAAAAGATAAGCTATTCTCCATTGTAATATATATCTGCCAATTGTTGATAAATATTGAGCGCTTCATCTGAGAATATCAGTCCTTTCGATATTCACCTGTTTAACTAAAACATGTCTATTTATTCAATTATCTTTAAGATTAAAAATAAGGAACAAACACTTAGGGCTTAAATAGTATCATCTGCCAGACAGAGTCAAAGCGAAGGACATAACGTGTCCATTATCTCAATACATTGCTTATGTAAAATAATTAAGGAGGCTTCAGCAGATCCGTACAGTCTTTTTATTGATTTGCCTCCCGGGGTTGCATCAGAAGAATACCAAATTTACCTTTATCAAGTAGTCAGGCGATGAGATATTAGGCTAGTTAATATCGACCGGATGAAAGACTTACCCATCATTCTTCCAGTGTTCCTGGGCGGTATTTTGGCTTATTGACAGGCTATTCGTGCTTTGATAGACTTCATATAGGCCCCGTGGTGTAGCGGACTAACATGCCACCCTGTCACGGTGGAGATCAGGGGTTCAAATCCCCTCGGGGTCGCTTCCGATATCTCGAGTGTGACACTCATAGTTGACCTTAAAGAAAGGCTCAAGTTCGGGTCTTGGTTTAACAGCTAAGATTTTTTATCCTCAATCCAAATTGTTTCAAAAAGATATCTTGTGAGATGGTCCCTCTGTTCTTGTGAAGAAATTTGCCAAATAACACTATATCTTTAAGAAACTAAGCAAGCCTTTCAAGCATATCTACAGTTAACTCGGTTGGTGTCGCTTTTTGTATCTCTCTTTGTAGAATCATATATTTCTATTTCTTTAGTATATATAAAAAGGCTCGCTAATTCTTGAATCTGAACAGCTATACCTAGAAAGGTCGGTAAAAAAGGAGCGTACTTCTCAATCAGGGATTAGGTCCATGTAAAGGAGACACTATATGTTCATTGCCCCGTAACCGAATCAACATTCTGGAATATATCTTTGAGTCTTATGATGTCCTCGTAGGGAAGTGGCGGCCGTTCGAAGGACTCGAAATTCGCTTTTAAATGATCTAAATTTCCCGTTCCTGAAAATATAACATGGGCGCCTGGTTCATAATGGCAGAAACGGTAGGCTGTGTCTGTCAAGTTTATCGCCCTTCATTTTGAGAGAAATCAAAATTAATAAAAACAAAGACTACCCGATAATAACGCCCTTTGTGGCCTCGAGTATGGAAGTCCTTATAAAGTCCTAACTCATAGTAAAAAGTTGAATTGAAATCGCGGAAACTATTGGTTTTCAGTTCAGGGACTCAGACTGACAGAACTACCAATAGTCGGTATTGATGATCAAACCGACAGAGACTAGAATAACGATGCAGCGATAGTATATATAAATAAACAATATAAATACGTATAACCATGAGTTATAAAACAGTTCGGGAGATCTTTGAGTGGGTGGCAATGATAATGCTAATTGTCGGTATTGTTACTGCCGCCATGGACAAGTCATTCGGTGGTTTCATGCCTATCATATGGTTCCAGATAGCTCTTCTGTCTATTCTCATCATAATTTGTACTGAGGTATCCCGAATACGAGAATTCCCGGAAAATAAGAATAAGAAATAGAAATAAGTGATACAGTACTTGAAATGCTGATAAATTCTCTTCTACTAAAGATGAGAAAAAGCTCTATATTGTCAATACTATGTTAAATAAATATTGTATGGGGGTGTGGCTATGAGTAAATAGGAAGAACATAACCTGAAGCCGGGACACAGCCAAAACAGAAGATTAGATCTGAATCTATCAGGTAAGTTACTTTCGAGGATAATACCCTGGCATGTTGGTTTAGCGATTGTAGAACCAATCAGCAGGTTGGTTGAACCTCCTCAAAGACTCATCGACTCTTATGTTAAAAGAGGGCAGGTGGTCGCTGATCTAGGTTGTGGTAGGGGATATTATACGCTTGCCTTAGCCGGACTAGTTGGACAAGAAGGAAAGGTCTACGCAGTCGATTTGGATAAAAAGAATGTCCGCGTGTTACAGAAAAGGGCAGATAGAGGCAGCTTTCACAACATTGAAGCATATGCTTCATCTGCCTCCGACCTGAGCTTTATAAAGGACAGGTCAGATGACTTCATTCTCGCCAATGGCCTCCTCTGATCTATGGCTTACGATAGACAGTTGTCTGTGAACGAAATGAAGCGCAACCTTAAACCAGATGGACAGGTATATATGAGCTTGGGTGCTGGTCCTCCGTTTGGTTATGTTGATAAAGCAGAATGGGAGAAGATTCTCGAAGGACTCATAGTCCAACGAGGAGGTAGTTACAAGGAAAAGTGGGCTGTGGTAGACCTAAAACAAGAACCGTTAACTCCAGGGGGTAAATATGAGCTGGTATGCTTATCTGGCCAAAGTCCTATCGGTGGTGGTTATATGACGTACTTTATAGCATAGACTGTGATATGCTATTAATATTGCTCTTTCTAGTGGATTGGGTAACGGATCCAAGCATTCTTAACCACGATATTATAGAATTCGTTTAACAAAGTTACTACGGTATTCGGTTTTATGAGAAGCGTTAGAATTGAGATAGTAATCATAACAATCATCATCTTATTGTCCTTTGCCATTGCCGGCTGTTTCTACCCCCTGATGCCAGAGAGAATGGCTTCCCATTGGAATATAAGGGGCGACGTGGATGATTACATGCCAAAATTCTGGGGCTTATTCTTGATGCCGTTTATCTCCTTGGGACTGTCAGCACTTCTCCTAATAATACCGAAGATAGACCCATTAAGGGCAAATATTGAGAAAATCAAAAGATATTATTACGGATTCGTGATTCTATTGCTGATCTTCTTACTCTATGTTTACCTGCTTACACTCCTCTGGAACCTCGGGCTCAGGTTCAACATTACTCAGGTATTAGCGCCTGCTTTTGGGGTACTTTTCTATTTCTGTGGTGCATTAATAGGGAAAGTAAAGAGGAACTGGTTTATAGGAATCCGAACACCATGGACTTTGAGCAGTGAAAAAGTATGGGAAAAGACTCATTTAATTGGGGGAAGACTCTTTAAGGTCGCTGGCTTGGTTACGCTCCTGGGGATTTTCTTCCAGAACTATGCCATCTTCTTTTTACTCGTTCCTGTGATCTTGGTATCGCTATTTACCATAATTTACTCTTATCTTGAATACCAAAGGGAAACGAAACCGTAACAAAAGAGCGGTTTGTTCGGATTCAGCTTCGGTGCAGCCACAATTCTAGGTATCTAATAATTTATTAATTCAGTTTGACAAGGCACCTGGTATGCCATACAATCTGTTTACGCAATTTTAGAAGTGATTACGAATAACATTATGGAAGATGAAGAAAAACCAATAGAATTCAGTCCGTTAGTATCAGAGAATTGGCTTAATCTTGAGCAGCTCTTCGGAAAACGCGGCGCTACCGGGGGTTGCTGGTGCATGTGGTGGAGACAGACACAGGCTGAATATAACAATATGCATGGCGAGTTGAACCGACTGGCGTTCAAGTCTTTGGTTGAATCCGGTATCGTTCCCGGTCTGTTAGCATTTCGGGGCGGCGAACCAGCGGGATGGTGCGCAATAGGTCCTAGAGAATCATACTCAAGACTCGAACGGTCAAAAATTCTAGCCCGGGTTGATGACCAACCTGTTTGGTCTGTTACATGCTTTTATATTGGCAGACACCATAGGGGTATAGGTTTGATGCGCAGCCTTTTGAAGGTTGCTATCGATTGGGCGGTAAAAAACGGAGCTCAAATCATCGAGGCTTATCCTTTCGCATCAGAAAAAGGAGTACGTAATTCTGCCGCATACATGGGGGTCGTGCCTGTTTTTCTTGAGGCTGGGTTTGTGGAAGTTGTGCGAAGGTCCTCGCGGCGACCTATCATGAGGAAGTTCTTATAACTAGCTAATAGATCCACGAAGATAGTCACTGACAGAAATCATTAGCACGATTGCCCGTCTTAAGCACGCCAACTGTCAACAGATACGCTGACTCCATAGCGATAATCCGTAGCTTTCCACAAGGGGCTTATCCCTCCACCCACGACAATAAGATTAATATTTTCCGGGGTATGGAAGGGAGCTATCAACGCATCATCAGGTAGCTTCTTCCAGGAAGCATAAGGTTCCACTCCCTTGTACGCCTCAGACGCTACAAGCATGTCTATATAGTCGGTTTTCCAGTATTGACCCGCGGGTATCTTGATATTCTCCGATAAATATCGACAATAATCCTGCTTGGTTGTAAAACCCAGGTGTTCCTTTAGGTTCCTGGCCACCAGTGGGTCCATTACTATCGTAGCTGCTGAATTTAACGGCGGGATTACGCCAAACTCTATACTTAGTTCCTCAACTAATGACCTGTTGGAGGCTGCTCCCGGACTGTTTATCTTACCCCATCCCCCAAAGACACTCACTACACTCTCTTCAGGCTTGAAACCCTTATCAACATGAAAAGGCGTCCAGACGCTCCTCTCCTCATTCTCGGCAATGCAAATATTATTGTAAGTAAGATTACTCCCCTGAGAAGTCCACATCGTCTTCTTAGGCTGAGCATGTCCATGGCAGAAGCTCATCAATGTCCAGGCTCTGCCGATGACGGCATTTGCTATATTTCCCGGGCCGAATGCGCCAATACCTGAGTTCATCCCGATCTCGTTACGGATAGGCCCATTCACCAGAAGCATGGATGCAAATGCTGTTGTCGAGGGCGAAATGGCAGATTGTCTGGTGGATGCTATTGCCAGTATTATGGGGAAATATTCCGGTCTGGCACCAGCCATAACCGCGATAACAGCGATATTAGTAACTGTATATTTAATATGTTCTCTGATATCCATCAGGAATTTTTCACCAACCAACTCATCCGGAGAAGCACTGGTACCGGCGAGCATTTTTTGCACCCTCTCTTCAGTTGGGAGTATGATCGGTAATCCATCCGTCCATCCTCTTTCATAAAAAAGACGCTGTAAGTTGTCTTCTGTATCCGGTTCCAGAAGTACCCGGGAAGTCATTATTTTCTTGATTTCAGGAAATACCGACTCAGCTTCCGGCTTCTTTAAATTGACCGGTTTTGTCAATGCGTCAATTATTTCTCTTATGACAGGCTTTCCTGTGTCGGGGTCATTGCCGGCGATAAACCTATCGAGAACTCCGGGTACCATACCTATCACCGGAAGCGGTGAATATATATAAGGTAAATAATGCCCCCGTTCACTCTTGGCAACAGCCTCCATCGTATAAGCTGAGATAGGAGCTACCGGAATACCATAGTTCTGCTCAAGATTTATTGTTCCTCCAGCGACCGCTGAAATACAGCCCGGTCAACCGGCAACTCCAAGGATAACGGCATGGCCTTTTTCCTTGACTTCGTTCCAGAGGTCGGCACTTTCGTCTGCGAACACACGCCCCGGTTTCCTCCTTACTATCGTGGTAACTGAAGGCATATTTTTACTAAACCACTTCTGCAATTGCACCATGAAATTATAGCCACCGCCAAAACCGATATCCACGAGATATATAGTTTTGTTTTCCAGTGTATCCAGCCGCCTGGCAAAAGAGAATGAGGATGGCGCCGGTCCACCAGGACCCGGCGGAGGACCACCCATACCCGGGGGCAATCCACCAATAGTTTTCTGGACTCCAGTTTCAGGACTGATCACTGAATATCGTGCTTTATTTACCATTGTCTTCCTCCATACGATTTTTATGATTCGGTTGTTCTATTTTAATCACGTTCATTGCTTAGCGACCAGGCACCATAGGTATACCAAATATGATATTCTGACCGCTCATATGGTCAGAACCCGACGAGACCAAGAATAGCACCGCTTCGGCAAGCTCTTCAGGCAT
>CAYOHA010000128.1:0-7680 GCA_964403625.1 uncultured Dehalococcoidales bacterium
CAGTATGTTGTTGGGGTCAAATGCTCTTTTTATACCTCTCATCAGTTCCCATATTTTGGGATCAGGCCAGAGAGGGGTATTATGCAGTCTGATCGTCCCCAGACCGTGTTCGCCAGTTAAAACTCCACCCAGCTTGAGTGTTTCCCGGTATATGTCTTCTTTCACCTTTTCGAGTAATCCCCTGTCGGCAAGTTCTTTCAGTGGTGTAGGGTGCAGGTTACCGTCTATTGAATGCCCTGTTACTGGAATCCTGGTATTATATTTCTTTTCAATGTCTAATATCCTCTCCATTAATTCCGTTAAGCTCGATGGAGGTACGCATATATCCATAAAGTCCCCTACATTGCCTTCCGCCCTCTGAGCCGATGCTATCTCCCCTCTTATCTTGAGAATGTTATCCTGCTCTGCTTTAGTTTCTGCCATCAGGACATCAATCGCTCCATTTTCTTCACATATTCTGGAGATAGCCTCAGCCTGAGAATACATCTCATCCTCGGTTTCGCCTTCGCAGATATAGAAAATATGGGCGTTACCTTTCCTGGCAGGCCACTCGGTCCCCAGGAATTTAGCACTCAGTTCACATAAGTCGTGGTCCAGATATTCTCCAGCCAGTGGAATTATCATATTCAGAGCTAAAAGTGGAGCAACTTTCATAGCACTCAGGCGCTCTTCAAACGATGCCACCAGGGTACAGGTGTAGGGGGGTTTTGGCAGGAGTCTGAAGACTGCTTTGGTTATCACCCCTAATGTCCCCTCACTACCAATCATCAAATGCAGTAAATCAAGCCCCATAGCATTTTTGATTAGCTTCCCGCCAAGTGTTACTATCTCCCCGGTAGGAAGGACCACTTCAAGGCCTTTGACGAAATTTCTGGTAACACCATATTTTATCGCTCTTGCCCCGGCGGCGTTGCAGGCAACTACTCCACCAACAAAAGCACTAATAGCTCCAGGTTTCGGGGGAAAGAACATTCCGGCATCCTCGGCTGCTTTCACCAGTGCGTCATAGGTGACTCCACCCTGAGCCGTTATCATTAAATTCGCTTTATCTATCTCCTCAATCCAGTTTAGCCTTTCCACCGAGATAAGTACACAGTCTATAGTCGGGATAGCCCCGCCGGAAAGCCCGCTCCCTCCACCACGAACGATGACAGGAAATTTCTCTTTATTCGCCAACTTTAATATCCTTGATATTTCTTCCGGGTTAGCCGGTTTCACCAGGGTGACATCTTCGGCAATCTCGGGCAGTACCGAGTCGAACACTGCATCTCTCATATAGTCTAACATCATTTCTCGCCTGGTTATCACCCAGTCTTTGCCGACAATTTCCTGCAACGCTGCTATGTTCATTCCGAACGCCTCCTTCTAATTTCGTTAGTCAACTTTGGGACTACTTCGTACAAGTCTCCAACAACTCCGTAGTCAGCTACTCTGAATATTGGTGCTGAAGGGTCAGTATTTATGGCAACAATAACATCAGACCCTCTCATACCTGCCAGATGTTGAGGACTTCCCGAGATACCACAAGCAATATAAAACTTCGGCTTAACAGTATTACCACTAAACCCAACCTGGTGCTCTCGGGCTATCCATCCATCATCTACCAGCGGCCGGCTAGACCCAATCACACCCCCCAGAAGCCTGGCTAAATCTGCCAGAACTCTGAAATCATCCGCCTTCTTTAGTCCTCTGCCGCCAGAAACAATTACATCAGCCTGAGTTATATCGAGTTCGCCCAGTTTTTCCTTCTTCCTGATTGTTAGCAGCGAGGGTACAGTCTCGCAGTTTTTCTCTATCAACTCTCCTCTTCTACTTGAATCCCTCGGTTTTTTTGACATCACCTTGTATCTGACCGTTGCTATTTGTGGTCTTGTCGACGTTTTTATTTGGGCCAGGATATTACCGGTAAATGCAGGTCGGACCTGAATTAACCCACCATTTTCATCTACATCCAGACCAATGCAATCTGCCGTAATTCCTGTGTTTAGTGCCACAGCTACCCTTGGTGCCAGTGACCTTCCCAGGCGGGTCGCTCCAAAAAGGAAAATCTCTGGTTTGATCTCCCTGGCTAGCTTCACAATATTATGCTTATAGTTTAACAGGTCAAATTCCCGGAATACGGGGTGGTCATACATAAATACTCTATCTGCTCCATAATAAATAAGCTCTCTGGCATTTTTTATTTGATAGCCCAGTAAAACACTGGAAAGCTCCGTCCCAAGCTTGTCAGCTATCTCCCTACCCTTGCCCAGCAACTCATATGAAACCGGATGAATCTCACCCTCTCTTTGCTCGGCGAAAACCATAATACCTGCATACTCTTTCACTTCTTACCATCCAGTATTCGTGCTTGCGTGAAAGCATCTACGATTCGCCCTACTGCTTCATCCACGTCACCTCGGAAAATTTCTCCTTTCCTGCCTTCTTCAGAAGGGACGGTGACTTTATACACACTGGTCGGAGAACCTTTAACTCCAAATCTGTTCCGGTCAGCGATAGAAGCAAGATCGCTGGCAGTCCATATTCGAATCTCTGCCTTCCTTGCTTTTAGTTTCTCATTAAAAGACGGTAGCCGGGGTACATTAATATCCTTAGTCACCGTGATTAAGAGAGGAAAAGCCGACTCTATTGTGTAACGGACTCCTTCCATCTCACATCTCATTACCATCTTTTCGCCTATTTCCTCTATTTTAGATACATAAGCAATGTGTGGTATGCCAAGATGCTCCGCCATCTCTGCCCCGACCTGACCGGTGTCCCCATCTACGGTCTTCTCTCCGCATATGATCAAGTCGAATTCACCCAATTTCTTGATAGCAGCAGTTAGTGTATATGAGGTGGCCAGCGTATCAGCGCCAGCAAACTCTCTATCGACGAGTAGAATCGCATCATTCGCTCCCCGGGACAGAGCATCCCTTAACGCTGACTCTGCTGATGGAGGCCCCATACTTATAGCTGTAATAGTACAGGACAGTTTTTCCTTTATTTGAACCGCAGCCTCTAAAGCGTTAAGGTCAAAAGGATTAATTTCTATACCTGCCGAGCTCCTGTCTACTTTGCCTTTCTCCATATCAAATTTCACCTGACTCATATCAGGCACCTGTTTAATAGGTACTATGATTATCACGGTATTAGCCTCCTTGGCCTCTCACACCAATCCGCATTGCGTCATACTTATTGTTACCAAAAAAGGTATCATTAAGTCAAAATTATTGTTTCCGAATTGATTTCCGTTCCAATCTCAACGATAATATACTGGATTTCTCTTAGAGGCGATACGGCATGAAAGTAATCGATTTACGCAGTGACACCGTTACCCAACCGACACCTGAAATGAGGCGGGCAATCTTTGAGGCCGAATTAGGTGATGACGTTTTCCGTGAGGATCCGACGGTGAACCGGCTTGAGACAATTGCGGCAGAGAGAATGGGTAAAGAAGCCGCGCTATTAACCACCTCTGGTACCCAGAGTAATCTTATTGCCGTACTCACCTATACCAATCATGGTAACGAGATCATCCTGGGGAGTGATGCCCACATCCTCTGGTACGAAGTAGGTGGGGCTGCTGCCCTTGGTGGCGTAATGATACGTACCTTACCCAATGATAGCAACGGACGCCTCGACCCGCATGATATCGAGCGAACAATTCGAGGCAAGAATATCCACTACCCGGAGACAACGCTCCTCTGCCTTGAAAACACACACAACCGCTGCGGCGGGGCCGTCCTTACCGCAGACTACACAGACGAAGTCTGTAATCTAGCTCACGCACATAAATTAAAGGTACATCTGGATGGAGCCCGTATTTTCAACGCTGCTATTGCGCTTAAAGTACCGGCTAATGTACTTACCAGAAGTGCTGATTCAGTATCATTCTGCCTTTCAAAAGGACTGAGTGCCCCGGTTGGGTCACTACTGTGCGGAAGTAAGGATTTTATTGAGCGAGCTCGTAAATTTCGCAAGATGCTAGGCGGTGGTATGCGGCAGGCGGGGATTATCGCCGCTGCAGGCATCGTGGCACTGGACACAATGATAGACCGCCTGGAGGAAGATCACGCCAATGCCAGACGTCTGGCTTACGGGCTGGCAAACATCAAAGGAATCCAACTTGCCCAGGACAGTATACCTACGAACATCGTTTTATTCTACGTATCAACCGAGTTATCTTCAGGCGAGTTTACTGAAAGCCTTGAAAAGGCAGGGGTAAAGGTAGTCACACTTGGCAGCGACTTATTCCGTGCGGTAACTCACCGCATGGTCTCATCCTCAGATATTGATGAAGCACAAACACGCATCGAAGGAGTTTGTCGTCGACTCCATCGTCGAGCTCAGAAATAATTCTAATATTACAGCATTTGAGGAATTATAATATCATCACATTAACTACCTCCTATTTATCAAGCAATCAGTCACAATGTGTCTTGTTCTTGACGGTTATAACCCAAGCTGCAGCAAAATTACTCTTTGAAAAAGCTCAACGAACGGGTAGTTACCCATTAGTTGACTTGATAGGAGTATGAAGCAGCAGAGACGTTAGTGGGGTAATTGTCACGCATCATAGTTAGACAAGTCCTCAACTCTTTCCCAAGAAGTTTCCAGATTATCTGCTGCCATCGGTTCATTTATATTTTATAGTAAAGATTCCGCTTTAAGGCAGGTATCCGGCAGGATTTGATTCTTCAATAGAGCCAGCACCCAGCATCACCACCATTTCAATATGGGGTTTTTCCACCCTCTTCCAGGTCAGGGGACCATGCTTTACGTGTTTGGGGATAAATAGAGATGACGTCTTGTCAATAATGAGTTTTTCATCTCCGACTACAAATTCTATCTCAGCCCCAAGATATTCCGGGTTCTGGGGATCAGCTCCAATATGCAGGACTATTTCATCATAATTGTGTGAGTGACTCTGGATGTGTGGATTGGGTTCAGGCATCTCATATATCCAGCCAATTTCGATATAGGTGTTGCTTCCAGGGACGAGATGATTACTCAAATAAGTCATGGTTGGGTTCTGGCGACCTTTGATTATTTTACCGTCTCCCACTTCACGATGAGGTACCTTTACCAGATTTTTCTGATAACTTGCTTTTGCCATTATAAATCCTCCATATAAAACTGTTCTCGTTTCGGGCACAACTTAATATTTACTAATATGTCTCTGCCTACTGGATAAACTGGACCAATCTTTAAATCATAATAAATTTGAAATACGTTTTAGTTTATGGACTTACTCATGTAGCTGTCAATAGATTACTCATCATAACCTGTAATGATTGAAGGCTACCTCTATGATATAATCGTTATTGTGAAGATCAAAGTATCTTTTTTTGCCCAGTCACGCGAAATCGTGGGGAAAAGCCGAATAGATTTTGAAATAGAGGAAGGGGAAGCAGTGTCCGGTCTGATCAAGAGGCTGCAGTCTCAATTCCCCAACCTTCTTGAGATCCAGTATAAAGTAGCGGTAAACACTGAATATTTAGAGAACGACCATGAACTTCATAATGGCGATGAGGTAGCGATAATACCGCCAGTTGGCGGTGGGTAAAATGATTAAAATAACCAGCGAGCCAATAGCAGCACAACCAGTCATTGATAATGTAAGAAAAAATGCCTATGGTGCCGTAGTTACCTTTGTCGGTACTGTCAGAAACAACTTTGAGGGTAAACGAGTTCTGTATCTGGAATATGAAGCCTATCCGGAGATGGCCGAGAAAAAACTCAGGGAAATTAGTGCCGAAATTCAGGAACGATGGGGTATTAGTGATATAGATATTGTCCATCGAGTGGGAAGGATTGATGTAGGTGATATTGCTATAGTTATTGCTGTTGGCTCTCCGCACCGAGAAGAAGCATTTCAAGCCTGTCAGTATGCTATCGACCGTATCAAAGAGATAGCCCCAATCTGGAAGAAGGAATTCTACGAGGATGGTTCTTCAGCCTGGATAGGACACTCTTAGAAGCCATAGCCAAAAAGATTGCTTCCTCTTTCTCTATTGATTCTCACATTATCTGCCTGTGAAACTGAGACCAGCCTATCGACATATTCAATTATGAAGATTCGCCACACTACTGACTTCATTTCACGGCCAGTGATAGTTAAGATCAGATTTTCATCTTCTTCTTCGAAGGCTCTTAGTGTTTCACGGCTGGTAGTCTAGAAGGTATTATCGGTTGATGTGGAAGAGGTCAAGGACTGCGTACGAGACTTGCGTAACCTGATCGTAGAGGCTGAACTCGATGAGAGGAAAGCTTTTTCTTCGGTCATTCGTACAACATACCAAAGTGGACAAAGAACAAGTCAAAATCGTTTATCGACCGCCATGGCAAAAAACATCAGTAAAGATAGCCAGAAAGCTGGAGTTCTGCCTATTGATACCCCTGGTAGGTCATTCGGAACAGTTCCCGAACTATTATTTGAGAGGAAAGGGCTGATTCCGTCTATCCAGCAACTGCTCTCTTCTCAAATTTAGGATTTCAACACTGAGCGAACATCGGGATGTTTGCCCTTCCATGCGTACGGTTCTTCGTGATAGAACAAACCAACAATCTGGACAATCGTTAAGCTGGAATAATCGAGACATGTATCTTCGTATATTTTTAAATATTGCTACCTGACTACCGGCTCAACCAGTTCAATCGATAGCTGTTCCGCGTCCATTTCAGTCAAAAGTCCTTCTGGCATCGGCATGAAGCTACCGCTATGGCCGAAATCGGCATTAGCTATGATAGGAAAACCGTAATCTTTGGTGATTTCAAGGATTAGTTCTCTGATATCAGGCAACATCACTTCATAGTCTTTCTCTTCACAGCCGACCAATTTTCCTACGACCATGCCGGTTACCTTTTCGAACATCCCCTCGGCCTCAGCAATAGTAAATTGTCGTTCAATTTCATGGGGTTGCGTTTGGAGAGCTTCCCAAAACAAAATCGTACTCTCCAGTGATGGCCAGTAACTGGTGCGGTACAAGCTCGTAATCGCTCCGAGATAGCCGCCGACTAATCTCCCCCTTGCCTTGCCTGCCCGCCAGCATTCCCACTGCGTAAAAGCCGATATCTTTCCTGGAGGTTCCGGACGTGTGCAGCATTTGAGAAACAGTTCGATATTATATCGGGTTAATGGATTATTCCGGTCGGCGCCGAAACCGAAGGTCAGGTCAGGCCCGTAAATAGATACCAGGCTGGCCCGGGAGAGTAGTGCCAGGCTCAGGTGGCCGATATCACTCATGCCGCTGAATAGTTTCGGATTGTTTCGTATCGTTTCATAATCGAGCAGCTTTAACAGTTGTACTGCTGTATCGCCGCCTATCAGGCAGATAATCGCTTTGGTGTCAGGGTCCGAGAAGAATTTCATCATCTCTCCAGCGCGGTCTTCAGCCACAGCAGTGGTATTCCGGTATTTTGAATGAACATTCGGCCCGACAGTCACGCTGAATCCGAGTTCCTGAAGTGTGGCAATGCCGTTTTGCACAGCTTCATCATTGATACTGTGCATTGATGGAGCGACTATCGCTATCTTGTCTCCCTTTTGCAGGGCAAAGGGTTTAACTAATTCCATATCGTTCCTCCCGTCTCCGGATGATGGGAATCACCCTTTCTCAGGATAAACCACTTTCAATACCCGTAAAGCTCTCAGGGTGACCCACTTGCTGGGTTGCCCTTTCTTTTCTTGTATGTCCG
>CAYOHA010000129.1:0-7665 GCA_964403625.1 uncultured Dehalococcoidales bacterium
GGGAAAGCCTTTAAACCCTTGCCGCTAACACCAGAGGCTAAATAAACAGTACGAAGGTCTAAAGGTATCGTGCCGATAGAACTGATACAGTCAAGGCAAAGCAGGATTTTTCTCTCATCGCAGATATTTTTGAGTTTTTCAGTATCGTTTAGAATACCTGTCGATGTCTCGCAGTGAACAGCCCAAAGCCAAACGATACCAGCGCTAGAATTGATGGCTTCAGTGATAGCATCTGGATCGAAGGTATCTCCCCACTCCACCGCCAGTGTCTCAAATGACAAACGGAATCTGGTTGCGTGGTCTACAAGCCTATTCCCGAATTCTCCATAACTCAGGATTAAGCCTCGGCCGGGAATTAGTGATAGCTGGGCACCGATGGCGTCATTCGCTAAAGTACCGGAACCAGGAAGTATTTCAACATGTTGGCTATTAACCAACTGGCATAACAACTGTTTCGTCCGTTGGAAATCATTGACAAACTTCTCCGACCGATGAGAAATGGGATGTCCGGCAAATATTTGTCGGACATCATGGCTGATATTGACTGGCCCAGGCAGGAAGTTTTTGATTATTTCTGGTCCAGAGGATGATGGTTTAATACGAGACAATCTGCGTAGACGTTCCTTCAACCTTATAACTTTTTGGTGGTTTAAGTACATTGGCTGAAATATGGCTTCGTCAGTACCGACCAGTGGTCCGAAGGGTACAAATCCGATATGTCTGTAAAGCTTGATTTGTCCGACTACTGCCGAGATAATTACGAGATCATGTCCGTGTGTCTCATAGTAGTCCATCAATAATTCCAGCAATCCCTGGATTATCCTGCCACCACGATGGTTATTCTCTATTGCGAGAAGGCGAATTTCACACATTGAGTGAGTTTCAGGAAAGTAAACATCGACGTTTCCAAGCTTTTCATCAAGCGAAAAAGGGCGTTTACCTCTGATAGCAGCCATACCGAGTAATTGGCTATTGCCCAGACATATTGCGTAGGTATTTTCCTTATGGAATTTATCAACCAGCCTTCCATCGGGATTCGTTTCGTGCTGAGGGATCTCCTCGACAAAAGTCCGGTAGTTGAGCCTGTGAATCTGTTCAAATTCCCAGTCTTCGGAAGCAACTTTGAACCTGAGAAATGAGTTTTTCTCCATCACATATTCCTCCTGAACAAAATATGGTTGTATGACAGGTTTCAATCAGGAGACCTAGTCTGGTTATTACCTATCCGTTCACGCATAGTTTTAAAGATGAAGTAGATGTCGGTTCTATGAGCAATGAGAACAATGGCGGTAAGAACGCAGACTTCTAGCACAACAATCGAAGGTTGACCTAAGGCGAAACTCGCCACAGGAGTCAGCAGAACAGCTATCAAGCCGCTCGGTGTTAGCCGCCTTATCAAAGCAAAGGCTAGTCCAATAACCGCAATTAGAACAGATACGAGTTGCCAGTCAAATACCGCCAGAGCTCCCAGGGAAGTTGCTATTCCTTTCCCACCTCGAAGGTTCAGTTGAATAGGCCAGATGTGCCCTGCTACAACTGCAATAATTGCCAGCACTATAGCCCAAGTTTCCAGTTCGAAGTATGACGCAACCAGAACAACGACCGCACCCTTTCCAGCATCGCCGAGAAATGTGAAAACCGAACCAAGCTTTCCCATAACCCGGCCAACATTTCTGGCACCTGTGTTCCTACTGCTTAGACCCCGTATATCCTTTCCGGTCCGGAGGCGTACCAAATAGTATCCCGTATTAAAGCAGCCTAAAGCGTAGCTACCAAATATTACGAGAATTTCTTTGGCGTATGGCAAGCAGCCCTCCCATCAGCTATTTACCCTAATATACGCCTGGCTCCAAGAGGTAAGGTAGATTGTCCTGTTAATGTAGTGGCATAACCGTATTCTTCTCTTCTAATCGCCCATCGCTGGCATAGGCTTTCAAAATACGGCTTTTGCTTTGTGTCTTGAATATAGTCATATAGGAGGGTCTTGTCAAGAGGTTAAAGCATGCCTTTTTCTGTATTGTCCTCAGGTAGATAACGCTGTACACTAATTATAAATTAATATTATCCTTAGGGGGTGTAAAAATGTCCGAACTAACTGTTCCCACACGAAAAAATATTGCCCCGGAAAATACTTGGAATGCTCCTAGTGTCTTCCTATCTGTGCAGGCATGGGAGGCTGAATTTCGTGATGTTGAATCAAGTCTACCACTAGTAAAATCAGGTCAGGAAAAACTACGTACCGGTGCTGCTGAGCTGGTTAATGTATTGCGGATGATTGATGATATTCAACACCGAACAGTGAAACTCATGGTTTACGCCAGTATGTCCTATAGCGTCGATACTCAGGATCAGGTTTCTGCCGCGATCTATGACCGGGTACATAACCTTGCAGGGAGCGTACAGGGAGCCACTGCATTTCTGGGTCCAGAACTTCTTGCTATAGGTTATAAAACATTGGAACAATGGATGAAACAAGACCCGCAGCTTACTGTCTATTCGCACTTCATAAGCAATCTATTTCGTAAAAGTGCATATATGCGTTCAGTAGAAGTGGAGGAATTAATGGGTATGTTAGCCAGTCCGTTCAGTGGACCTAACAGTGTCTACAGCTCATTAACTGATGCGGATTTCAAATTCCAGCCTGCTATTTCAACTGACGCTCGAGAAATCCCCGTTACTCAGAGCACAATCGATGCCATTCTCCATGACCCTGATCGTGAAGTACGCCGTACAGGCTGGGAGAACTATATGGACGTATACCTTTCTTTCAAGAATACGCTGGCAAACACGTTAGCAGCATCTGTTAAGCAGGACGTATTCGATATGCGGGTTCGTAAATACGCTAATACCCTGGAAGCATCCCTGTTCGATGATAATATTCCGGTCGAGGTCTTTCATAATCTGATAAACGTGTTTAAAAAGAATCTTCCAACATGGCATCGATATTGGAGTCTGCGGCGTAGGGTTCTTGGTGTGGATATATTGCATCCGTATGACATCTGGGCTCCATTGACTAATGCTAAGCCACGGATTGAGTACCGGCAGGTAGTCGAGTTTATTGCTGAAGGTCTGGCACCACTGGGTAGTGAATACGTGAGTGCTCTACAGCAGGGCTGTCTGTCTAATCGCTGGGTGGATATCTATCCGAACCAGGGTAAAACTGCAGGTGCCTTTTCGTCAGGGTCTTACGGTACCTACCCGTTTATCTGCATGAGTTTTACTAATGATGTCAGCTCGCTGAGTACACTAGCCCATGAGTTAGGTCATTCGATGCACTCTTATCTAACGTGGCAGCATCAGCCATTTATTTATAGTAATTATTCACTTTTCGTTGCCGAAGTTGCTTCCAACTTCCATCAGGCGATGGTACGCGCCCATCTGTTAAAAACAAATACGGAACACTCGTTTCAAATTACCCTGCTGGAAGAAGCTATGTCGAATTTTCACCGGTATTTCTTTATTATGCCCACTCTGGCACGCTTCGAGTTGGAGGTACACCAGCGGGTCGAGCGTGGTGAAGGCCTGACTGCAGATGCCTTGATTGGATTAATGGCTGATTTATTCGTTGAAGGCTATGGTGGTGAGATGCAGTTTGACCGCGAACGGGTTGGTATTACCTGGGCTACATTCGGGCATCTGTTTTATGACTACTATGTTTTCCAGTACGCGACGGGTATTTCTGCTGCACATGCCCTTTCAAACCGAATTCTCACAGGCGTACCGGAAGCTGCGCAGGACTATCTTCGCTTCCTGAGTGCTGGTGGTTCTGTATATCCACTTGATGCACTGAAAATTGCTGGTGTCGATCTCAATACCCCAAAGGCTGTGGAGGTAACATTCGATATACTCAGTAGTTACGTAGATAAACTGGAAGCACTTCTTCTCAAGTGAACTGAATATATTGTGATATCTGATTCAGAGAGCAAGCGATTTTTAAACAAGTACCAAATAAAAATTGGGATTATGACTTGGGCTTAGGTTAAGTAACTTCTAGGAACAGTAGCCAAGCGTTAGCTGAGTTGGCAACTATCAGGATATTTAATTATTTTTTTAAAGGATATTTATTAACAATTCTCTCAAGTTTGACATGATGTAATCAGGTTTCTGTCTCTCAAGCCGCCACCTGGGATGATAGCTCTCATTTCGGACTATCGCGGCTGTGAGTGTATTTGCCCTCTTCCCAGCAATAATGTCTTCTTCCATATCTCCGATATATATGGTTTCCCGTGGTTTAGTCCCCAATTTCTCTATAGTAATGACAATGGGTTTGGGTGAAGGTTTCTGCTCATCACAGTCTTCTTGGCCAGTGATGATATCAAAGTAACCATCTATGTTGAAATTCTTTAGATGCTCCAATAAGAAAAGAGTGGGAATATTCGATGCCACACCTAAAACAACGTTCTTTTTCTTGAGTTCATGCAAAACATCGATAATCTCGGGGAAAATCCCGACATAGGGAGCATACTGTGGGTACAACTCACGGAATTTGCTCTCGATCTCTTGTATCAGGTCAGGACTAATTCCATTTGCTTTGTGGAATTCCGGCACAGGCAATCTGAATTTTTCTTTAAATTCTTCAAGAGTTTTAGGTCCATGAATACCGAGAGCAACGTAAGCATCCGAATTGGCTTTCCAGACAGCGTAGATGTCGTTTAAAAGTGTCCCGCTGCCATCAAATATTATTGCTTTAATTGGCATAGTGTCCTCTCAGCTCTTATAACCTAAAACGGATTCTTTAAACTCTGATGTTGAGTATGGTTTTCCTTAGATTGATTACAGTATCGGATTTTTAGTATTATCACTGTTTTTTTAATCTTAGAATTTAAAGATAAAAGTTCTTAAAATCGTTATGATGATATTAAGGGCAACACTGACAGTATTTTCTCCTAACGGAGACTTTTGAACTGGATCAGGGAAAACTGTTGTATCGCTATCTAAAGGAGTAGACAGGAACTCTTTAAGTCTTGCTAGTGTTTCAGTTGAACGTCCGCACTGGTGTGAGGCTATCAACTGCCTGACGCTTTCTTCAAGCTTCTTATCCTCTGGACTTTTTTCTTTCGGGCGATTTAACTCCTGGCGGAATTTCTGGTATTTCGTAAATACACCCCTATTAAGCCAGATGCCGTTACAACGTTGGCAGCGCTCCAAGATGATATCTTGCGGAAAATATTTATCAGTGAATCGGTGTAGCACGGTTTGGTCTCTAGGGCAAAGAACCGTGGAATTCTCAATACTAGAGGAATTACGAAGAATATCTATGTTCAATACATCGATTTTTTCTGCTTCTCCTTGCTTTGCTCTAAATAACTCTGATTCATCAAACCAGATACCTCCGCACTTGTCACATTGTTCAAGATCAATTAGTTGACCATAATGCGATGCTATTTTTACCTGATGCATTTCGGTCCTGTCATTGGGACAGATCATAGGTTTATTATAGCCTGATGATGTCCTAGTGGCAAAATATAACCTGAGATTATCCGGTAACATCTCACCCTTTATCGCTCATTCGACTGAGCTTACAAAGAAATCTCCCCTTATCAAGAGAATGGTAAGTTGGAAAAAATATGTTGTTAAACAATTTCTATATTCTGGAGTTGTCCTCAACTAGATTCCTATTATGTTATAATTGAAACAGTTACGAGTACTGAAAAGACAAAGGGGGGAAAATAGATGGAACAAATAGAATTGCCAGAGATAACTTTCTTTATGCAGACTGAAACTATAAGCGGCTCTATTTTCATCTCAACTCCGGAGGGACGTCTTCTCGATGAGTTAAATGGTCGTATTACTCCGGGATCCGAAAGCCGTGACAAGTTTATTAAACTCACTGATGTTGGTATCCAGCATATGGATGGCAGACAGGAGAATGTAGAAGAGGTCTACGTTAATAAGGAAACCATCCAGATGGCAGCTACCTCCTCGGCTAATGTAAGACGTGGTATTGGTGGCAAGCCTGACCCAAAGCCCTACCCTTATACCGAGAAGGTGCCTTTGCCAATCAAGATTGTGATGCCAGGATATGAGATTGCTGGTAATATGTACCGGATTAGCTATCAAAAAGTAGAGCATGTCCTTATTGAAAAAACAACCTTTATGCCTTTAACCGATGCCGAAATAGTTTCTCTAACCAGCGATAAGCAATGGAACATTCCTTTTATTACCGTGAACAAAGAGCAGATTTTGTCATTATACGAACAGAGTAAGGCTGATATTTAGTATCGGTCGAATATATTTTTACATTAGTAAGGTCATACCGATTGAAGTGATGAAAGATGGAAGAAAGAGCATATAGCAGTCTTTCGACTGAAGTCTACGATATCACCTATGCCGAAACCCCAGGAGACGCACTTGAGTTCTATCTTCACCATTTGGAGAATATTAAAGAGCCGGTACTGGAGCCAATGTGTGGCTCAGGGCGCTTTCTAATCCCATTTCTGGAACGAAACATCGACATAGATGGTATTGATTCCTCACCTTACATGCTACGGAAGTGCCGTCAAAGATGTGAAAAGAAAGGACTTACCCCGGTACTTTATGAGCAGTTATTACAAGAGCTAAAACTACCTAGAAGGTACGGTTATATCTTTATTCCTACTGCTTCCTTTGGTCTAATTATAGATAGAGAGGCTGTCAAAGAAAGCCTGAAAAGATTACACCAACACCTGCTGCCTGGGAGCAAGTTGGTCATCGAGATTATGACGCCGAAGGCTCATACAGAAACTCTTGGTCAATCGAGTAAATTCTGGCTTCAGCATGGTGATGGCGCATTCATTGGTGTCAGCCGTCTACCAACATATGATCCTGAAACACAAGTCCAGCGATGTACTAGTAGGTATGAATTACTGGAAGAAGGCCATACTCTAAGGACAGAGGTGGAGACAATTGAGTTGCGTTTGTACGAACGCAACGATTTTAATAATTTACTCAAAGCAGCTGGTTTCATTGACATCACAATAAACCGTGCTTACGTAGATGGAACTCCCGATGAAAAAGACTCTACTATTATTTTCGAATGCAGAAAGCCTAGAGTAGCTTAACATAAATTCAATTATTATTACTTCTCCAGGAGGGCTCAATCAGTGGCACAGGAAGCGAAAAAGAGAGCACTAAACAGACTACAATCTATGTATCCGCTAAGAGCTTATGTAGATAAGATGTACGAGAGTGGGAAAGAAGCTGGACAGGAAGGAAGGCCTGTAGCCTGGTGTATGTTGAGTATTCCTACGCCTATTCTGACGGCAATGGGTATAGAAGCCATCTTCCCGGAAAACTACGGCACTATATGCGCATCGTCAGGTGCAGCCGCATTTTTTCTAGAACGTGCTGAGTCTGATGGTTTTCCCAACTATATGTGTGGCTACTGCCGTAATGGTCTCGGTTACGCTGCCAGAATGGCAGATTTGGGTGGACAGATACCACCTGAGGCACCTAGGGGAGGGATAGCCAAACCGGACTTACTAGTCGGTTCGGGGGCAGTATGTGATGCTAGGTATAAATTCTTTCAAGCCCTGGGACGCTATCTGGATGTTCCAGTATATATACTTGAAGCCCCTGCTGCCGGACAGAGAGAGTCTCTTAAGGATGGAGCTTATGAACGTAACGTTGACTTTCTGGTCAGGGAGTATAAGGAGTTTGTTTCTTTTCTCGAGCGCTTGCTAGGAA
>CAYOHA010000130.1:0-7597 GCA_964403625.1 uncultured Dehalococcoidales bacterium
CCCAGCGCAGCGTCATTACTATCGAAGACCCTATCGAATTCCTGCACCGAAATATTAAGTGTATTATTCGCCAGCGAGACCTTGGAGATGATACTAAGTCGTTTGATGTCGCCCTGACTCATGCCTTACGCCATGATCCTGATGTGATTGTTGTTGGAGAATTACGCGATTTGCCGACTATATCCACAGCTATCAGGGCTGCCGAGACAGGTCATCTGGTTCTGGGAACACTACATACTACCGATGCCCCCCGAACAGTCAATCGGGTGATCGATATGTTCCCCGCACTCCAACAAGAACAGATAAAACAACAGTTTGCTGAAGCAATAGAGGCGGTACTATCACAAACTTTGTTGAACCGCGTTTCCGGGGGACGAATAGCAGCTTTTGAAATTCTATTGGCTACCCCAGCGGTTAGAAACCTTGTTCGAGAGGGAAAGACTTACGAATTACCAACCGTCATGCAACTCAATATTGAAGACGGGATGCAGACCATGGATGACGCATTAGCTGAATTAGTTGAAAAGCGTATTATCACTCTACAAGAAGCAATGATGAAGAGCAGCCATCCAGACAAGTTAAGAAAGTCATTCGAACTGCCCCAAAAGCAGATGTACAAAATTCTGGTATAGTCACTATTACAGTACCATAGACTTTAGCAGTGATAGTGCTTACACTCACCTAATTGTGATAAATAAGAACTTACTCCCACCTGAAGAATTTTAAGGTCATTACGTTCCCGACAACAAGCCAACCAGTCATTATGCCTATCTGCCAGGATTCATCAAGCGGAATTCCGTAGGCGTTATCTCTTGAAACTGTATTTAATGGAGCAAGAGGGAGGTATATTTTTTCAAAATCTGGTTTGAGTAAAAGTATAAAGGATATTATACTTAGAAAAATGAGTAAGTTGTATTAACCGATGAAAGTAATGTCGGGTTAGATTTTTACCATGACCTGAAATATTAGATTATGTTTGTTAGTATTCTGCTGATTCGGTGATGTTAATAGAGTAGTGTATAATATGATAATTCTATACACGAAAAAGCTCGTGAAGGAGAATTTAGAATATGACCGAAGAAAAGAAGATTACGGTATTGAATCCATTGGGGCTGTTCCCTCCGATAAAGCTGGAGCCGATGGCACCACGTCTCAATACCCTAGATGGGAAAACGATATATGTCGTTGACGTAAAATTTCCTAACAGCAAGATATTTGCTGAAGAATTGGTAAAGGCTCTCAAAGAGAAATATCCCAAGATAAACTGGCTATATAAGGAGAAATTTGGGTCTTATTTTGATGATGACCCGGCTCTGTGGGCTGAAATCAAGGAAAAAGGCCACGGAATGGTACAATTTATCGGACATTGAAGCACCTGTTCGCCAGCGGTCGCTGGCCATTGCGTAACGGTGGAAAACTTGGGTATACCTACAGTTCCGATAATCACAAATACTTTCGAATTTGCGGTAAAGACCGCTGTTTCAGCAAAGGGAATGTCCAATATACGGTTTGCTTTTATCTCTCACCCCGTAGCTTACCGCCCAGCCGAAGAATGCCGAAGAAAAATTCTAGGTAAAGACCCGGTAACCGGCAAACAATTCTTGTCGGAAATAGTTGAGGGACTAACAAAACCACTGACGGAGGATGAAAAGAAGGTAGGGCTCATAGAAAGGCCACGGGAAAGACTGCTAACGCCTGATACTCCGGATAACCTGCAAGCCCTTTTCCGTAACAATGAATGGACTTCATATCTCCCGATAATACTTCCTACCGAAGAAAAAGTTGCCGAGATGCTTAAAGGAACCAGCCATCGCCCCGATGAAAAAGCAGGCGAAATGCAGCCGTCCTCTCCTCACGAAAAGTGGTCATATAATGTGGAGCAGGTCGCGGCTAACGCCGTAATGGCAGGAGCTAAACCAGAATTTCTACCCGTAATTTTAGCCATCGCTTCAACAGGCGTAACCTCACTCTTCACTTCTACAAACTCGTTCACAACGATGGTTTGTGTTAATGGACCAATTACCCGCGAGATAAATATGAATTCGTCAATAGGTGCGCTAGGGCCATTTAATCACGCGAATGCTGCCATCGGGCACGCCTGGACATTAATATCCAAGAATCTAGGTAACGGGGGCGCCCCGGGACGTAAATATATGGGTAGTCAGGGACAAGGTCATAATTACAACAACCTCTGCTTTGCCGAAAGAGAGGACCGCCTGCCGCCAGGATGGAAACCTTTCCACGTATTAAAAGAATATAAACCGAAAGAAAGTGTAGTAAGCGTATTTCATGGCTGGAGCTGGTCAAATATTGGGGGATTTGAAACTAAGAAGTCTAGTACGATAAAAAGGTTTTTTACTTATCAGACACAGTGTTGTGGCCAGACTATGGTGGTAGATCCGCTGGTAGCTGATCTTCTTTATAAAGAAGGGTTTAAAACAAAGGAACAACTCAACCAGTGGCTCAAGGAAAATGTTATGTACCCCCAGGAAGAATATTGGGGAGAGATGTTTGGTGTAGGCGGTGGACATCCCAAGGAGCTGGAGCAAGCTAAAGCAGGGGTTGATCCTTACGCATCCTGGTTAAAACTTCCAGAAGGTGCGGTGATACCGGTACCAAGGAATGTTGATGTAAATATAATGGTGGCGGGAGGAGAAACAAATCCTTACTGGCAGGGCGGGACACTTAGGTATATAACAAGTGCCTCGATAGATAAGTGGCGGTAGAGAAAAGGGTAAGAGAAGCAGGGAGTATAACTATAATACTCCCTGCTTGTTTTATTAACCTTGTCGTCGCGCGTTACCGATAAGCTCAACTAATCTATTTATTCCCTCTCTTTTCATGAACTGCTCAATTCCTTCTAGAATATCAAGTGGGGCACGAGGGTTTTTAAAACTTGCTGTGCCTACTTGAACTGCGCTAGCCCCAGCCATAATGAACTCCAGGGCGTCATTGGCATTAGCGATGCCTCCACAGCCAATGACTGGTATGTCTACAGCACCAGCAACCTCATAGACCATATATAGTGCCACCGGTTTTATAGCTGGTCCGGATAAACCTCCGGTAATATTGCCTAATATGACTCTGCGTTCCTGGACATCCACAGCCATACCTTTAAGGGTATTGATTAAAGACAGGGTATCAGCTCCGGCCTTGGCAACAGCTAAAGCTACCTTTTTAATATCTGAAGTATTTGGAGTCAGTTTGACCAATAATGGCAAAGAAGTGGCTTTCCTTACGGCACTGACTACTTCAGCCGCTGAGTCGGGATTGGCACCAAATTCGGCACCTCCAGCTTTGATATTAGGGCAACTAATATTGACTTCGAGTCCGCTAATACCAGCAACTCCGTCAAGCCTGCCCGCTAAACGGGCGTAATCTTCAACCGTTTCACCAGCAATATTAACAATGACAGGCACCTGCCAGCCGGCCCAAATTGGTGCTTTATCCTTAATCAAGGCACCAACACCAATATTCTCAAGCCCGATGGAATTGAGTAAGCCTGAAGCTGTCTCGACCAGCCTCGGTTGAGGATTACCATTCCTCAGTTTAATAGTAGTACCCTTGCAGATAATAGCTCCTAGCTTTTGTATGTCAAATGTATGGCTGTACTCAGTACCATAACCAAAAGTGCCGGAAGCAGTCATTACCGGATTGGTAAGTAATAGTCCTTTGGGGTGTTTAGGAGCTAATTGTACTGACAGGTCCATTTCAACTCCTACATAATTGTTCTTTCTCTATAACCTTATATCCTTAATCCCCTTTTCCTTAGCAAGGGAAAGGAGTAATATCCATATGAAAGGGGCATCGTCCCTCTCTAACGCCGAAATAATATATGATACCGCTCCTTTTTAGTCCTTTTTTGTTATGTCTTCAGGCAAATTAATCCTAGTACCAGTGTTATTGAAAAAAAATCTATCGCCAAACTCGTTCGCTAATATCACTGATGCTGTCAGTCCGGTGCAGTGTGAGACTCCTATTCTCTGTACCCCTAACTCTCTGAGAGAGGCTATCGTCCGCCATATTCGCTCCTTGGTAGCACCGATGAGATGCCAGCCACCTAGCACCATAACTATCTTTTCCACGCCGGTAAGCTGTTGAGCATAATATAGTGTGTTGATAACACCATGGTGTGCACAGCCCGGAATCACCACCAATCCCGATTCGGTATTTATAATAAGTGCCTGGTCATCTAAAAATTTATCCGGTTTAAATTCTGTATCTTCCTTAACAAAGAGGCTGGGATCTATCTCTTCGAAATCGGTAACCATAGGAACTTCACCAGTAGTCATTATATTATTCGTAATTTGAACTGGTCTTGTTGTCAGGTTAAAGTGAGCTCCAAGGCTTTCTAACTCTCTAAGCTGGAATGGCATGCCAACATACCCGTAATCTTCGCCTCTCCTTCGGGCATATTTGGCTGCCCAGATATCGGGATGGGCTATCACTTCTACCTCTTTCCTCATCTTACTCAGGATTTCTCGTAGCCCGCCAGTATGGTCGTGGTGGCCATGACTAAGGACTATTTTATCAATTTTACCAAGATCGACCCCAAGAGTATCAACATTATGGCTGACCGAAGTACTAAGTCCGGTATCAAACAGGATATTAATTGTATCTGTTTCTATCAGGATACTTAATCCATGTTCTGCCAGTAATCCAGCCCAGCGGGCTGTATTTTCACTCAGTGTGGTGATACGAATCTTCATTGAATCCACCAGATGAAGATTATAGGCTATATTTCGAGGGGAAGCAAGCATGAAATCAATGGATTAGCTTGACGGCTAACATAATTCCCAAGCCAACCAGGAAAGCACAAAAATGTATTGCTGACCTACGTATGTTCGTTGTATGTTTTATTTCAGGTATTAAATCCGCTGCTGCGATATAAATAAAGTTGCCCGCAGCGAAAGGAAGAAGATAAAGGATATAATCATGTATTGGAGTAGATATAAAATAGCCAGTGATACCACCAATGATTGCGGCAACAGCTGAAATATAGTTGAAAGCCAGTGCTCGTATTCTACTGAACCCTCCATATATTAAGACCCCGAAATCACCTAGTTCTTGAGGTATTTCATGAAGAGCTACTGCAAGGGTCGTGACAATTCCTATCGGGTAGCTGATAATAAAACTTGCAGCGATAATTAAGCCATCAACAAAATTGTGTACACTATCACTGATTAAAATCATATAAGAGAAAGGCTGTATCTTATGGACTGTACCATGTTCATGTCGCCACCTTAAAAATTGCTCTAAAACGAAGAAAAGGCAAAAACCGAGAAGTAAATATAGAAAAATGCCTAAATCAGCTCCTTTTTCCTCAACAGCCTCAGGTATCAGATGCAGGAACGCACCCCCGATCAGACCTCCAGCCGAGAGGGCCACCAGAATTAGCAAGACCCTGTTTAATAACTCCTGCTTCAAGAAGAAGGTTAATATCCCAATAAAAGCTATAATACTGACGGCAAAAGTAGCTACAAATATCTGTAATAATGTTGTCATTTTAGATTTATTTCCAAGTTCGTCACAATTGAAAAAAATTTAAGACGCATTCTGGCAAGATCGGCAGAGGCCAACAAATTCTAACAAATGACCGTCTATTCTGAATCCACTTTCCTTGGCAAGATTTCCCTCCAGTTCTTTAAGATAGTGACCGGTGAAGTTGACAACCATACCGCAACTGGAACATATCAAATGGTGATGGTGCTGTGGGATACCAATTATGTAACTCCGACAGCTGCCTCCAGCATGTACCTCGCAGATAAGCCCCATTTCAGCGAGAATATTTAGTGTTCGGTAAATAGTAACCAGACCAATATTAGGGTAAACGCGACGCATCTTCTTATATATTATTGCTGGAGTAAGATGGTCTTGATTGGAAGTAATCACCTGTATCACAGCCTGTCTTTGTGGAGTTAGCTTATAGCCGTTATGCCTTAAAGCTATTATTACTTTTTTCTCTGAAAGACTCATCTCAAGCTCCAAATGAAAATGTTTTTCATTTATAATAAAATACTAAACTCTTTTTGTCAAGTGATTGATAACAATCTCATTAGCCAGCTAGTTGTGTAAGGAAAGATGATCAGTTGTAAAGCAACTCGTTAACGAATAAGCTCCACCAATTCTCTCTGAGGTGAAATCTGCAGTTTTTCTTCTACTGCCTGGACCTTACTCTCCATAGTAATGTACTTATCACGGCGGTCATCAATGCTGATGTTAGTAATTACCCGGTCAACTCCCATGCTAAACGGCAACTCGTGCATTTCCTTCATTAGCTCGAGTATCCGCTCCAGAGGTCCTTCGACCATTGTTGCCATAGGAGTCACCTGATATTTTATATCCTTAGCCTGTTTTAGTATATTAACGCAAGCGGCTACATATTGACTTACACTGGCAGTTTTAGTACCAAATGGTAAAACCCTTATATCAGCAATAACTAAATTTCTCACATCCATTACCTCCGATTTAGAATCTTACTCATCAATCATATCTTAAACAGTACGTTTTTACTATATAAATCTAACCAAAATACCCCCTAGAAGTATTAGCATAAATGGAGTATAATTATTTAAAAGTGTAGAAGGAAACTGTCCACAAAGATGAGAAACCTATTTCGTGATTTTTTAATAATACTCGTTATAGCGTTGATAATCATCTTCGGATTGCAATTCGCTTTCCAGAAATTCGTCGTAGAAGGCCCAAGTATGAATGATTCCCTTCAAGACGGTGAACAGATATTGGTTAATAAGTTAGTCTATAAATTTCACGAGCCAGAAAGGGGCGATATTATTGTTTTTGATCCGCCCTTTCAAGCACCTGAAGAATATATTAAGCGTATTATCGGCTTGCCTGGTGAGTCTGTTGAGATAAAAGATGGTATAGTTTATATTCATAAAAATGACGGTACTATGTTTCTACTAAATGAACCGTATGTTACAGACCCGTCTAGACAGTCTTTCGAGGGAGAAATAATCCTTCTGAATGAATACTTTGTCATGGGCGATAACCGTAATAATAGTAATGACTCTCGTAGTGGCTGGACAGTACCAGTCGAAAATATTACCGGGAAGGCCTGGATATTTATCTGGCCGCCAAATACGTGGGGATCAATTCCAAACTATTCTTTTTCCGAATAACTTAAAAAAGCTGCCGTTATTTACCGCTAATCAGAACCTATTTAATAATATACGAAAACCAAACCAATATTAGCTTTATTCTATTCCCCTTTCACCAGATTCACTTTAGGTTTGACTTTTCTGTTAATAATATTCTTAGGCCATTGTCCTTTGAGTACTCTGGCTACCTCATGTGTAGGATTTATCGGTTGCAGGTCTAATGCTCTATCAGAGTAAGAAGCACTATGGGGAATAGTGATAACATTTTCCATTTTAAGCAGGGGATTTTGGGGGTCAACTGGTTCCTTTTCAAAGACATCCAACCCGACACCAGCAATACGTTTTTCCTGTAATGCTTTGACGAGAGCCAACTCATCGATAACATTACCTCGAGATGTGTTGATAAGATAAGCGGTTGGTTTCATCTGTTTGAATTCTTTTTCACCAATCAGGTGCCAGGTTTCCTCACTCAGGGGAGT
>CAYOHA010000131.1:0-7547 GCA_964403625.1 uncultured Dehalococcoidales bacterium
ACTTCATGCTTTGCTGTTAGATTTTCTTCGCTTTCTTGCGCCACCCACTGAAAAGGGGAGTGGGGCTTGGGTACAAAGGTAGACAGAGTTACTCTTATTTGCGGTAACCTGCCTTTATCCTTTCTGCCTAAAGATTGTACTTTATCCACTAGATTAACGATGCCCATGATATCATCGGTTGTCTCTTCAGGCAGACCGAGCATAAAATATAGCTTTAGTCCTGTCCAGCCCCGGTTAAAAATGTCTGAGGCGATTTTCAAGAGTTCATCTTCAGATACATGCTTATTAATAATCCGTCGGAGTCTTTCACTTCCAGCTTCAGGAGCGAAGGTAAGTCCAGTCTTCTTGTGGGAGGGCAACGATTCCATTAACTCCACCGAAAAGCTATCGATATAAAGACTGGGTAGCGAAATTGCAAGGTCCGGGTACTGGTTAGATAAGCCAGCCACCAGCTCATCAATCTGCGGATAATCACTAGTACTCAGCGACACCAGAGAAACTTCGCTGTAGCCACAGTTGGCAATAAGTTCCCCTGCCGCCTTCAGTACTTCTTGCTGGGAGCGCTCACGCACCGGTCGGTAGATAATCCCTGCCTGGCAAAACCGGCAGCCATGACTGCAACCACGCTGTATTTCTACCACTCCGCGGTCGTGGACTACTTCAATAAAGGGGACGACCGGTCTGGTAACCGGCGGAGGTAACTTGTTTACTATCCGCCGCCGGATAGTAGGGCTGGCTTCGGGTACAGTTGGTATAACGCTTTTAACCAGCCCATCATCCTGGTATTCCAACTGATACAGGCTGGGCACATAGATTCCAGGAATGGTCGCCATCTCTCGGAGTAATTGTTCTCTTGGATTTCTCCTGTCCTGCCCCTTACAATTCCGGAAACTATCAACTAACTCGAGTATCACCTCCTCACCGTCCCCGATGACGAATAAGTCAATAAAGTCAGACATTGGTTCCGGGTTGAGAACGCAGCTTCCACCGGCAATTACTAGAGGGTGTGAGTTGTTTCTTTCTGAGGCAAGCACGGGAATTCCTGCCAGATTGAGCATATTCAGGACATTGGTATAGGTAAGCTCGTAGCCCAGCGAAAAGCCAATGATATCGAATTCTTTCAGCGGGTGCCTGGACTCAAGGCTGAAGAGGGGAATGCCCTCCACCCGCATTAGCGACTCCATATCTATCCATGGCGTAAAAGCCCTCTCGGCAAGGATATCCGGCTGGATGTTGAGTATTTCGTAGAGGATAGGTAGGGCTATGTTGGACATACCTATCTCGTATAAATCAGGATAGATAAGGCAAATTTTGATGGATGTCCTGTCCCAGTCCTTTTTTATGCTGTTCCACTCCCCGCCGGTATAGCGGGCGGGTTTCTGGACCTGGTACAGGATTCTTTCCAGTTGCCTAGCGTCAATTTCCACGATTTCATTATACTTGAAGGGGCGGGTAATAGACTAGAGTTGTGGTTTTAAGGGTAGAATATATATCTAGTTATCCAGCTTTGCCAGGTCAAACTTCATACCGTCGCGAGCGGCGATTACTTTGATCCCAGTCTTTTCTGTCAGCTGTTCGGCTATCTGCCACGGTTTTGCTCGCCACATACTCATACCGAAGTGGGTTAGGATAGTTACCTTGGGTTTTATTTCTCCAATAAGTTTTTCAGCATCGGGTACCGCCAAGTGGTCAGCTGGCGTCAGGGGGTTGTCGGAAAAGGGGCGGGGTTCCAAAAAGACTAGATTGATTATTAACAGATCGCTGCTATAGTGCCGACTAAGGGTATCGAAATAGCGGGTATCAGCAATATAGGAGAAAGTGTGCTGGGCGGTTTTGAAGACCATACCGTAGGTTTCTACCCTGTGGACGTGACGGACCGGGGTGGAAAAAGTGATATCGCCTACCGAGTAAGATTTGCCCTCCTGTAAGACTTCAACTCCCTCAAGGTAACCTTTCAGGTAGGAAAAAATAACCGGCTCGTTATCCAGAGCATCTGCCGGGGCGAATAGTTTACCATGCCTCTTCATTCCTCCCTGTGTCATCGCTTCAACCATAACATTGATGTCTGCTGAGTGGTCAAGGTGGCGGTGCGAGAGAATGATGGCACTCAATTTTTCGGCTTTTAGTTTTCTTTTAGTCGATTGGACGATACACCCAGGGCCCGGGTCTAGAAGTATCTGTGTACCACTCAGGTCAAGCCACAAGCCGCCCGAGGCCAGAAACTGGTTGATTATCATAAACCTGGCGCCACCGGTCCCCAGGAAGATTATTGTATCGGTTGGAGGAATTTTTTCTTTCATAGCTTAAACTCTAACAGTGCTTCAGGCGTCTTGGCGGTTAAATCAGCTTGTATACTGTTTAATGCTTGTTCCTTTGCCGAAATCCCCCAAGTTGCATAACAACTCCAGCAACCTGCGGCTCGAGCTGATTCAATGTCGGCAATGCTATCACCAACCATTAATGCTTCACGCGGCTGAACCGCTAGACGGTTTAAGGCAAGGTTTATTGGCTCCGGGTCAGGTTTGTACCGGCTTACGTCCTCGAATCCGACTACCACCGAGAACAATCTGGCAATACCCAGTTCTTCCAGCTCCTTTAATGCTCCTGCAGCGCGCCCATCAATGTTGAATAATCGCACTTTTTGTGTCACTACTCCCAGTTTGACCCCACGTGAGTGTAATATTTCCAGTACCGGTTGAACTCCAGGATAAAGTCTGATTATGCCCGCTTTATTTGTCCAGTAGGTATGGCGATAGTCTTCAAACAGGTTACTCTCCATTTTCAGGCTTACTTCAAGTTTGACCAGGGCATCTTTGAGTAGAGTACCTTTTAAACTCAGGAGGAATTGTTCTGCTGTAGGATGAGTAATGTTTACCCGTGTGAAAACAGACTGAAGGGTATTGATACGTGCGTCGAAGGAATCCAGAAGCGTGTCGTCAAGATCAAATAGAACAGCGGAAAGAGAACCAGGCATTCAATCTCCTTCGGTAACATATTAACATCAACAACTATCGGTATCAAGGAGATTTAATCTTTGCTTTGTTCGTTTTTGGTTATATCTATTAATCATTGCGAGGGGTCGTAAGACCCCGTGGCAATCTGGGGAGGGGGTATTATATTAAAAAACTAAGTCACAAAAGTAAGAGGTGCTAGTAAATAATTCTGATTTAAATCCACCCCACCAGATTGCTTCGCCTCCGCCTGCGGCGGATGGTGTCGCAATGACACTTTCGAGGTACCTTTATAGTCTTGGATTCAGGAATTAAGGTCAATCCAGACTAGTCTATCTTCTTGAAGGACTTGGCGGGAGCACCGCAGATAGGACACCTGTCAGGGGCTGCACCGGGGACAGTATTGCCGCAGACCTGACAGACATAGTAAGGCTCGTTCTTTAGTTGTTTGCCTTCATTGATAGCTTTAAGAGCCTCCTCAAAGGCACGGTGGTGGACCTGCTCAACCTCGTTAGCATACTCAAAACTACGCTGAGCTCTCTTATTATTCTCCCTCTCGGCATCGTCAATAAAGGGTGGATACATTCTGGTAAACTCATGGTGTTCGCCGACTGAAGCAGCCATCACATTCTCTTTGGTCGAGCCAACTCCGTCCATGGCGTTGAAATGATTACGGGCGTGTACTGTCTCCGCATCAGCCGCTGCCCGGAACAGCTTGGCTACCTGGGGAAAGCCTTCTTTGTCTGCCTTCTCAGCAAAAAATAGGTAGCGTCGGTTTGCCTGACTTTCTCCGGCAAAGGCTTCCTGTAAATTTTTTTCTGTTTTTATTTCCATTTTATACCCCCTGTAGTATTATTGTGCCAACTCTATCCCCTTTATCCCCTTTGGGGTGAACAAGGCTATTTAAAAATCCCGAAGTGTCATCCTGAGCGAAGCGAAGGATCTCAGTGTATGGCAGAAATTTTTACCACCCCTCCCTGAGATTCTTCGTCGTTTCACTCCTCAGAATGACATTTTCGGACAACCTCGGGAAGAACTTTTTAAGAGGGGCGAAGCCCCTCTTAAACGCTCCCTTGTTTGTATTGCTTAGTTGCTTATGTGTTTTGGTCTTTTTAGCTCGTAATTATAGGAGTCTCTATATAGAACTAACAGAGGTTCCTCTTTATTGAGCGGTGGTAATGGCGGTGTGTGAAGAACTTGCCGTAGTTTATTCTCAATTAGGACAATAATATCGGGTATGATTTTCAAATCCGATTCAGCCCAGGTTTTAAAAACAATATCTGGTGGTAATATATGTTCAACATAAAGAGTGGCTACGTATTGATAGAAATGTGAAACCAGCCTTCTCTGATAATGTAAAGTGTTTTGTTCGGCTTTAACTCTCTCTTCTCTAGGTAAATTATTAACCTGTGCTTCCTCTTCTTTACGTTTGTTATCATATTCTTCTACAAAGTTGTCTGGGTGCTGTCTATATAATTCATGTAGTGTTCTAACCGCAAGCAACATCTCAGAGGATCGATAATCTTTTCGTATATCCTCGATGATATGGTAAAGTGTTGTCGCTTTTGATGCATTAGCAGATTTCCATGCTGTAATGGTAGCAACGACGGCTGCAATAGCGGCAACAGCTGTCGCTATGGAGCCAATTGTTGTCCACACACATTCTTCCATTTCTATCGTTTATGCCTTCTCCTTCAACTGTGGAAAGAGTATAACTTCTCTTATCGACTGCTGGTTGGTGAGGAGCATTACCAGTCGGTCGATGCCGACACCCAGCCCACCGGTGGGAGGCATACCGTATTCCAGCGCCAGCAGGAAGTCTTCGTCAATCGTCCATCTCTCTTCATCTTCTGTCTGGCGCTCTTTGAGTTGCTCGGTAAAGCGTTCCCTCTGTAATATGGGATCGTTAAGCTCAGAATAGGCATTGCCCATTTCCAGACCGCCAATATAGGGCTGAAAACGCTCCACTACCCTTTCTTCGCCCGGCTTGTTCTTGGCGAGTGGGGACATAGAGGTGGGATAATCATAAACAAAGGTTGGCTGGATTAGCTTAGGACTGACGAATGTCTTGAGAAGTTCGTCCACGAGCTTAGCCCAGTTCTTCTGCGGATCGAATTCAATGTTCATTGAGCGCATCTTAATTTTCAGTTCATCAGCAGTGGGATATTTGACGAAGTCTATTCCGCTGTATTCTCTAATAGCTTCGCGTAGAGTAATACGCCGCCAGGGAGGTCTTAGGTTGATGGTATCTTCTCCATACTTAACCTCATCTGTACCCAATACCTGCTGGACAACATAAAATATCATCTGCTCGACCATCTCCATAACATCTGTATAGTCAGCATAGGCTTCGTAGCTTTCCAGCATGGTGAACTCCGGGTTGTGCTCGGTGGAGATGCCTTCATTTCGGAAAATACGTCCTATTTCATAGACCTTATCAAATCCACCGACAATTAGTCTCTTAAGATGAAGCTCGGTAGCAATACGGAGGTAGAAGTCCTGGTCAAGAGCGTTGTGATGGGTGATAAAGGGACGAGCCAGAGCACCACCCGCTGAAGGCTGGAGCACCGGTGTCTCCACTTCTATAAATCCTCGCTGGTCGAGGAACTGGCGGATGGCGGAAATTATCTTACTGCGTACCTTGAAGATTTCTTTGGGCTCCGGGTTACTGATAAGGTCGAGATAGCGCTGCCGGTACCTAATTTCAACATCGCTGAGACCGTGCCATTTCTCAGGCAGAGGCTGGAGTGACTTAGACAGAAGAGCAAAGTGCCCTACCCGGACGGTCGGTTCCCCAGTCCTGGTACGAAAAACATTTCCTTCGGCTCCGATAATATCCCCGATATCCATCACTTTAAACAGTTCAATCCGCTCCTCATTTGATTTTTCTGTTTCTTGAAATAATAGTTGTATTTTACCTGAGCTATCATGGATATCGACAAAAGAACTTTTGCCCATTCTTCTTATTGCCATAATACGTCCAGCAATACTGACTTTATCCTGATGGGACAAGCCTTCCTCGTTCTGTTTCAGCAATGCTACCGCCTCTTTTGCTGTATGGGTACGTGAATACTTGGTAGGATAGGGATCTGTACCACGAGAACGGAGTTGCTCGAGTTTTTTCAATCGTTGTTCAGCGATACGTTCTAGTCTGGATGTCATCTCTTTGTCTACTCACTCGGTTTCACGCTGGTTTCTAGTCTTGACTCTCTCAATAATTTCAAAAATAATCCCGATAGCCAGGCCAACCCCTCCAACTATGCCTATTCCCCGGATATACCATGGTGTGGCAAACTGGGGTATATAGTCACCGGCTACTCGATAGAGTGCCAGGCTGGCTCCAATAAATCCCAGACCAAAGCCGATAAGTGCGCCATTCATTAAAGCCGTGGTTCTCATATTTTCCAACTCCTCCTCAAGTATAGATATCTAATGGTAGGCTACTTTGTGAAGGTTAGTCAAGGTTACGACTAGAAAGACTATCTATTAACCTAACTCTTTTATTGTATCAAGCCAGGCGGCTGACTTTACTTCTCTTTCTAGAAGGTATCTGATGTAGTTCCTCAATATGCTTTCCAGTTCACGGGATAATTCCGTGTTTACCTTGAGTTTGCTGGGTGTATTGTAGTCGCTATTCTGTAAAAATCTAAGCACTTTCAGAGCGTCAACCGACATGTAATTGGTAAAAGACTGGTTATGGCTGCAATCGGGGCAAAGTACTCCTCCGGCAGCGGAGGAAAATGAATTGATAACAGGTTCCAACTGCGCTCGGCAGGAGACACACTGCTGTAGCTGGGGACGGTAGCCGACCTCATTAAGTAGGTGAAGTTCAAAATAGCGTAGCACAAGTTCATTATCATTCGTCTGACACAGTTGCTTCATTGTCTCCAGCAATAGCTGGAACAGAGGATAATTCTCAAGATGGTCAGCCGTAAACTGATTGATCAGCTCGGTAACATAGAGGGCATATGCGGTGAGTTGCAGGTTGCTTTTCAAGGGTAAAAAGCTATCAATAGTCTGGCTACCCGTAATCGTGTCCAGATTTCGACCGCGGGCTAGCGATACCAGGCTATGAGTTAGAAGCTCGAGATGCCCGGCAAGCTTACTTTTGGGTTTTCTAAGGCTTTTAGCAAAGCCCTGTATTTTACCCAGGTGCGGGGTATAAAGGGTGAGGATACTGTCTGCCTCCCCCAGTTTAGTCTTCTTGATAATGATGGCATCAGTCTGATAAGTTCGCGGATTGGTCATTGAAGTCAATTCCTGTGTCTAATGTTTATCGTATTACTCATAATAAGCGTTGTCAAAGCTGTTTCCAGTACTTTCTCTTCCAGCCATCGGTCTCTTTATATCTGGAAAATTCATACTTCCAATCAGAAGAGATTAAACGGGAGTGTTTGTAGTCTTCGGCAGTCATTGCTTCTTCTGTGCCAGGACAGTGGATAATGAAGCCGCCTTTTTTCGTTACCCGTTCAAATTCTTTTAACTCATCCTCAAGTTGCCATCCGAGCGCATGGGACGTGATAAAGACGTCAGTAAACCTAGCAGGAAGCGGAATAGCATGAAGGAAACCATCAATGACGAAAATATTATTCAGGT
>CAYOHA010000132.1:0-7537 GCA_964403625.1 uncultured Dehalococcoidales bacterium
GTCGATGATGAGCCAGCAGTTAGGAAGCTGGTACAAAAAATACTGAGTAAGAATTATATTGTAATCGAGGCACAAGATGGTGCAGAGGCAGTAAATATAGCTTGCAGCTACAGACCCGATATTATTCTCATGGATATGATGATGCCGAAGATGGATGGCCTTAGCGCCTGTTATGCAATTAATACAAACCAGGCTACCAGAGAAATCCCCGTCGTCATGCTCACGGCAATAGGCTATGAACTAAATAAAAAGCTCAGCGAAGATGTGATGGGTGCCAAAGGATATATAACCAAGCCGTTTAGCGCACGGGTTCTGCTAGAGACGATTAGGCGGTTATTATTAAATAATGATTGAAACGCCTATTCTCACAGTGAGTGCCGTTATCGTTAAGAAGTATCCATTCATACGAGTAAGGCCTTGCTAAGATTGAACAATACTCGGTTTTGTGTCACGCCAGCATCACACGGGAGGCTATGTTTCATGATGCAGATTCTGCGTGGCTTTGATCCGAGGTCACGATAGGACAAATCTCTTCAATTAGCTTGCGCATTATCCACCGACGCTATACACTAGCTCCAGGAAAAACAAAGTCTAGGATTAGGGCGCGACATGACGGTAAATCGACGAGAACTAAAAGAAGCTGCGGTAGCGCTGCTTCGAGAAATCGCGGCCGCTGCCACAACGGATCTCGGCGACAATCTATATCGAACGCAGACCAGTGCTTGGATGGTCAAGACAAGTGAGACGTCGGCAACTTCTCAAGAGTTTCAAAGAAGAGTATTTGACTGGATGAAGGTGTATATTTTGTACCAAAAGGTCAAGGACGAGTTGCCGCATACGCCGATCTTGTCAGAGATGCTTGTCACAGCTGGACACAAGGATCTCCCAGCACAATTGACCTTCGAGTTTGTCTATCCCATGGTGAAAGCTTGGTCCAGGCTCGAAAAACCTCTTGAATTTAAAGGGACTGAGTTCGAACAACTGGTACTCTCTTTCACCTCCAGAGTGATAGACCACGATACGAAGACCAAGTCCAACAAGAAGTACGCTCTGTTCGGAGTCGATCTCCGAGGAAAAGATGTCACTCTGGATCACGAAGTTAGCATTCGCAGGATATCGGACGCTGAGCTATGGGAATTAGGTGACGTAACCTCGAGGCCATCATTTTCGCCGATAGGCGAATCGGCTTGGTCATCTCCCTATTTGCTTGGGCAGGGGCTTTCATCAGATTGGGTTATTCTTGATATTGTTGTCGAACATGACGAAAAAGAAAACCCATCAGATCTGTTGAGAATGGCCGAAAAGGCGGCATACATCGATATGGCCTTGTCACGGGAAAATCGCTTCAGTACCGTAGCTCTCGATGGCATCATTTACGGAGAAACCTTGGGCAGATTCGGTCAAAGTTGAGTATAGTTCTTACATATGCCATCTTGTTCGGTGCTGGGGCCAGCTTTGGGAGTGGCTCGGTACTCCCCAAGCCACCACCGATGACTGTTGATCTCCTAAAAGCGCTGAAGCGCTTATTCCCAACGGTCTGGGGTGCTTTGCCTGACGACCTAAAGGTCTCGTTAAGTCGCGATTTCGAAGCCGGCATGAAGGAAATTGGTGAAAGAAATCCTCATGCTCTCCCTCCTCTACAACGATCAATGGCCTCCTTTTTCTTCGGGTTTGTGCCCGGCAAGGATAATCTATACCGCAACCTTGCACAGCGCATTAAGCGTACTCCATGGAAAGGGTCATTTATCTCGCTTAATTATGAGCGCCTCCTAGAGTTATCTTTGGCTACAGAAGGCGTGAGGCCATTTATTGGCTCTCCTCCTGACAACAGCCCCTCTGTGGAAATTTGCCTACCCCATGGTTGTTGCCATATTTTTTGCGAATCGGTTAGAGGCGCCGCGAGCGCAATATCTTTTTGCAGGCACGGGAGTTTCCACGCGCGGGCCCGTGAAGGTGATCGCTGATCCTACGGAATTTACTAACCGAATCAGGCAAGGTGCCTTCCCACCGGTAATGAGTTACTTCGACCCGGCTAAACTGACCACATCGGGCATAAATTTTATTGAGGAGCAACGAGCCAGGTACGACACGATTGTTAAGAGTGCAAAAGTAGTGGTGATAGTAGGAATCCGATTGCGGCCGAACGATAAGCACCTGTGGGATGCACTAGCCGCTACCAACGCTGAAGTAGTGTATTGCTCTGGCAAGAATGCTGGGCACGAATTTGCGGAGTGGGTAAAGGACAATCGCAAAGGCAAAGCCGGTGAAGTATTATATGGTTATTTCGATGAGAACTTTGAGAAGATTTGCTCTAGAATTGAGCTTTGAAGGATCTGTCCCCTAAACCTATACGGTTAATGTTCTCCTTTGTTCAACAATAACTCAGAAAGTGACCTGACTTCAACTAGAAAGATGAGCATTGCAGATAAATGCTTACAAAGACTACGTACTCATTACTTTTTGACAATATATCAACTCGGTTATAATATATGCCTGTGAAGGTTTATTTTGTTCCAAAAACTAACCTTGGCAAATGGTCAATATCACTCATTATCGTTTTCATTGTGCTGTTCGTCATATTCCAGATTTTAGTTGCTTCAGGGCAACGTGGCGGCGAAACATTCCTCGATAATCTCTGGTTAAGTATGCCAATGTTGCTGGCTGCAACTTCTGGTGTGATAGCTTTTCTCCTTGGCTTAATCAGTATCATTAAAAACAAAGAGCGATCAGTCCTGGTTTTTATTTCAACAACCGTAGGATTCTTTATTCTTTGGTTTATAGTTGGCGAACTTGTGGTATCTCACTAAATACTGTCGTTGTACAAAAGGCAACTGGTAAGGATTTCGTTATCGATGAAGACATTTAGAATCCTTCTTATCTTGGTAATTCTGCTATTCATGGCGAGTTGTGCTGAATCTCCGCAAAGGATCGAAGAAAAGAGTGAATTACAGGTAACCGTGCTAAAGGATGAAAATACACCAGTGGCCAATCTAGAAGTGGATGTTGCAGAAGAGCCAGGCCCTCCTCCCGAAGGTGGTAAAACTAAAACAGACGGAAACGGTATGGCTAGTTTTCACCTTAAACCAGGTACCTATTACATCTATTTCAACTCACTAGGCTTTCCGACGGATCTGGAGTATCCACAACCGGAGACGATACAAATCCAGCAGGATATAGTTAGTAAGTATACCATTGTTCTTAAAACGAAGACAGTACAGATTTCGGAACAACCTGACCAGTCAATCTTCCGTGAATATTTTTCTGAGATGGGTCTTGGCAGGTTACCAGCTGGTGGTCAAATGCCTTTTGATTTGCAGAAAGATATAACCATATTTAAAGCTGGGGATGACATGCGGCTGTATGGAACTGTGATTAAAGAGGTACGAATATCCATCCAGTATCATAATGTTGAGACAGGGCAGGTGATTGAAGGTGTTAGTGTCCCAGTTCCATATAAACCAGGAGGTTTTGCTGGTGGTGAAACCGTTAAGCTTCCACCGGGTGAATATGAATACAAGGTCTATGTTGGTGACGTGCTTGTAGCCGTGTTTCCTTTTGAGGTGCGTTAGGCAAAATGCGCTGGGAGTTGGAAAAATAGATTGTGGGAAGTGGTTTAATAGGCAGGGCTTTATTTTTGTATCTTATTTGTATCTTGGAGAGTCGTTGTGCAAAAAGTTGAACTTTTGGGCGGAATGTTCAACGCTGAATGCGTCAATCTGGGTCCCTGATCTCCCTTACCTGACAGGTTGCAAGCTATCAAGGTTAATTTGGTAGCAATATCATTAATGTTATAATCTTATCATCGATACCAGGCTAGTTAGACCAAATTCTGTCTTCACAGATGCTGTCGGAATACCAAATGTTAAATGTTGAGGGCATTGAAATGACTGAAAGAGCTCTTTTTACATGGAGCGGGGGTAAAGATAGTGTAATGGCTCTTTATGAGCTTCAAAAGGCGGGAAATTATGAAATATCAGCTCTGTTGACAACCGTGACGAAAGACTACGATAGAATCAGCATGCATGGTGTGCGGAGGGTTTTACTCGAGCAACAAGCGGACTCATTGGGTTATTGCCTTGACCAGGTATTTATTTCAAAGAGTGCTTCTAATGAAGAATATGAAACTAAGATGCGAGAGATTCTCGAAAAATATCTTAAGGCTGGTATTTCCACCGTGGTTTTTGGAGACATCTTCCTGGAAGACGTAAGAAAATACCGAGAAGAGAATCTTTCGAAAATAGGAATGAAGGCAGTCTTCCCGATATGGAAAAGGAATACAACTGAGCTTGCCCATACTTTCATAGATTTAGGCTTCAAGGCTGTTATTACCTGCGTTGACTCAAAAGTTCTTGATAAGGGATTTGTAGGCAGACGCTTCGATGATCAATTTCTGTCTGAGCTGCCTACTAATCTTGATCCTTGTGGTGAAAATGGAGAATTTCATTCGTTCGTATATGACGGACCGATATTCCGAGAAAGCCTATTATTCGAACCAGGGGATGTAGTTCTGCGAGACAACCGCTTTTACTTTTACGATTTGATACCCCTTACAAAGCTAGAGGCGACCGGGTAACGAAAGTCCAGTTTGTTCGATATGAATTATTCCCCCTAAGTAAAAACTGCTTTATACGTTATAATTATCGGTACATACAAATCCAAAAATATCCGGAAGGTGTCGGTTCGGTAATGAAGAAGACACTTATATTTTTAACAATCCTAATAATGACACTGCCGCTGGTGGCATGCGGTCAGCCGGTAGAGGCCGGCGTGGTTAAATCAGATAAACCGAGAATAGCTTCACCGGATGTTAGCCCGGCTAATGAATCGTTACTGGTTGAAGGAAACAGTGCCTTTGCCTTTGACCTCTATCAAGCACTTAGAGAGAAGGACGGCAATCTTTTTTACTCTCCCTATAGCATCTCGATAGCCTTGGCGATGACATATGCCGGAGCCCGTGGCGAGACCGCCCAGCAGATGGCTGATACCCTTAATTTTCTTCTCTCTCCGGACAATCTCCATCCAGCCTTCAATAACCTGGATATCGAACTTGGTAAGCGAGGCCAGGGTGCCCGGGGAAAGGACGATGAAGGATTCCGGCTTAACATTGTCAACGCTATCTGGGGACAAAAGGACTACACCTTCCTGTCATCTTTCCTCGACATTCTGGCGGAGAACTATGGTGCCGGGTTGAGAATACTGGACTTTATAAACGAGACGGAAAAGTCCCGCGTCACCATTAATGACTGGGTCAGTGACCAGACCGAAGGACGTATTGAAGACCTGATTCCGCAGGGCGTTATCGATGTCACGACCCGCCTGGTGCTCACCAACGCCATTTACTTCAATGCCGCTTGGCAACATCCTTTTAAAGAAAATAGGACAGCAGACGGTCCTTTTTACCTGCTTGACGGGAATCAGGTCATAGTGCCGATGATGAAACAAGCAGAGTCATTTGATTACGCCGATGGGGAAAATTATCAAGCAATAGATTTACGCTACGACGGCGGTGAACTCTCCATGGTAGTCCTGCTTCCCGATGACGGAGAGTTCGAGTCCTTTGAGAAAAACCTAAGCGTCCGGAAGGTAAGCGATATTATTGATGGGCTACAGTATACCCGGGTTGCTTTGACGATGCCATCGTTTGAATTTGACTCGGAATTCAACCTGAAGGATATCCTTTCTGAGATGGGTATGCCGATTGCCTTTTCTGGTGGTGCAGACTTTTCTGGAATGACTGGAACGCCGGACTTATCTATAGATGAAGTCATTCATAAGGCTTTTGTTGCTGTTGATGAACAAGGAACTGAAGCAGCTGCAGCCACGGCAGTGATTATGATGGAGAGTGCTCCACCAGAGCCTTCAGTGGAAATCACCATAGACCGTCCATTTATCTTCCTAATTCGCGATATTGATACGGGTGCCATTCTCTTTGTCGGACGTGTCCTTAATCCCAGTTCGTAGCTAAACCTGCCTTTATTGCACTTAAACTTGAAACATAACCTAAGGTTTCAAAAGAGAAAGGTCGGATATACTCCTAGTGGATATCCTACCTTTTCGTCTTTAAGTTGGCGTTTCTGCTAAGCCTTACCGATTCTGTACATTTTGGTGCCACATGTGGGGCAGACGCCCTGAGTGGCTGGTCTGCCATTTTTCATAGTGATAGCCTTGGTGTTCTTCATCTCCTTTTTCGCTCGACATTTAACACAATATCCTTGCAAGTTCACCGCATGTTTTTCTAGAAGAATTTACGTTCTCCACGAGCTTGTCAATAGCTTTGACAATTGCACTTTTCTGACATTTGTGTGATTACAAACTTCCGTGATAGACAAAAATAATGCGGCAGGTTAGAACGGCATTGGTATTCGCCCGGGTGGCTGGGGCGATACCCTGCTATACTGGTCATTACACTGGAAAGGATGATAGGGGATATAAAAGCTGAAGTGAAAGACCAATAATCGGCTGGTACCAGTATTATAGAGTGAGTCCCCCATTCAGGAACAGGGTTTGTCCAGTCATATAATCGGAGGCAGGCGAAACCAGATAAAGTGCCAATAGTCCCACTTCCCGTAATAGTCCAGTTCTGCCCAATGGCACCATTCTACTTATTAAAGATTTAGCCTGCTTTGGAAAACCTTCGCCGTAAGTCAGCGGGTCAGGGAAAATACCTGGAGCGATGGAGTTAATCCGAATATTATAAGGCGCCCATTCTAGGGCTTGGGCCCGGGTGAAGCCTACCACTGCTGACTTGGCAAGGCTGTATATTACTGAGTCTCCACCGCCTTTCATCGCCGCGAAAGAGGAAATATTGATAATCTTGCCACCACGGCGTGATAGAAAATAAGGTCCCACGGCTCGCGTACACAGTATGGACGCAGTAAGATTGATATCAATGATTTTCTTCAGGTCTTCGTCCGAAATCGATGTTCCCTCCTTGTCCGGAAGTTTTACTAGCGGCTGTCTAATCGCATCACCCACGCAATTAATCAGGACGTCCAGATGGCCGAACTCCTTTAGAACCGTTTCCACTGTCTGCTGTACGGCGTCTGTTTTAGTCATGTCAGCCACTAACGGTATTACGCGCTGTCCGCTTGCTGCGGCGATATCTCTAGCTGTTTTTTCAACAAACCGGTTTGTCAGTGCGTTCAATGCTATATTTGCCCCAGCCTCCGCTAATACGTGCGCAATCCCACTACCAATACCTCGTCCGGCACCCGTAATAAAAATAACCTTACCAGCTATATCGTATTCTTTCGGCAGCATATTGTAACTCCTCTTTTTGTGAATTTAATTATCTGAACCTAATAAACTATTTAAACCTTAATGCTAACCTCGTTCCCCATTGGTCTTAACACTAATGATATACTCAGCGCATCTGATCTTCAAACCTGCTTAAAACCCCTCAGACAACACATAGCTTCCGTAAGTTTAACTCCAGTATCCTAAGCCTTCTCACAACAGTGCACAAAGGGTCCCTAAACATTCACTCAATTTGTGATATTTATTTTAAATGAGAAAAGCAGGACCTCATTACTTTTAG
>CAYOHA010000133.1:0-7529 GCA_964403625.1 uncultured Dehalococcoidales bacterium
ATGAGGTCATAGCGGTGGGTTAAAAGACGACCCCAGAGTCGGAAGATACCCCATACGTAGTTAAGCTTATGCTTACTTCCGTCGACGAAGAGAACATCTACCTCAACTCCCTCTTTCCGTAAGGCTTCCACCTGTTCCTGGACAAAGACGCCACCAGCAGGCTTATCCTGAGTCGGGTACATGTTGGTGACAACCAGTACTTTCATGCTCAATCTTCTTCTTCAGGTGATGTAGATGCTCCTTTGGTAAACCACCTGAAGTTTAATACTACCCAGGCAATAATAATGCCAATTAAGGCGCCTACCAGTATGGTAGTATTAAGTTTTAATGAGCTAGGCGGGCCAGGTACACTCGGATTTCCTATAACAAGGTAATCAGTTATTGTCGAAGCGTCAACACTGCTGACGAGAAGAGAGTCTCGCTTTTCGTTTAGACTTGTCAACTGTTTACTCAGGTTCTCGACCTTATCCTGAGCCAGCTTATAATCCAGGCTAAGCGATGAGCTATTTTCGGTCGACTGCATCTCTAGAATGGCCAGTTCCTTTTGGGCTTCAACCAGGGCCGCGCTGGTTTTTTCGATTGCGGCCACAAGAGAATTCGCAAATTCATCATTTGTATCGGTGCCCTGGGCAATGATATCGGCCAGCCCGGGCGTTAGTTTATCCAGCTGTGCTTGCAGAGCTTTAATCTTGGCCGTGAGCATAACATAGGTTGGATTATTTTCTAAACTGCTGTCAATTCCATCCGGTGCAATCGCATTTAGCTCCTGCTGAGCATCAAGTAAAGCTGCCTTGGTAGTCTCTATGGCTTTCAAGGTGTCCTGGTATTGCTGCTGCTGTTTATTGCTTTCTTCAGCAACTAAATAATCTATAAAAATCCCCGGAATGCGAACGATAAAGAAGGCAGTCTCCTCAGCAGAGGTAGTGGTCACGGCTATCTTGTAGTTAGTGACCAGATTGGTAGTAGAAGTGTCATATTCTAAGCTTATCATCCCGGCCAGTTCGTTGGCAGTGTGGAGATACCGGGGTTCTTCCTCACCTGTTTTCTGGCTCAGGAATTCGAGGAAAGGCAAACTTTGAGTTTTGACAATGTAATATTTCGTTCTGTTTTCGATGGTACTCGGGTCTATATAACCTGTAGTAAGGTTTATGACCTGAATCTGGACTTCACTTCTCCAGTTCAGGACGGTATCGGGACTTATGTATGGTCTGGCCTCGTAGTAGCCAAATCCCAGCACCGCCCCTAAAATCAGCCCGAGATCCAGTATTAAAATTGACCGCCAGCTAAAAAACGGGGCTACCCTGGCTTCTGGCTTACGTTTTCTTTCCCCGGCTGATTTTATATTATGCTCTGTATTCATTGGAGTTATCACTTTCGCTCTCTCGCTATATTGTAAACTTGTCAGTCTTATTATACACCCACTACGTTCAGTTGCGATTAACTGAATTCGCGGATGCATTCACAAATGCTGGCGATTTCCCCCTCGGTTAACTCCGGGTACATAGGAAGCGAAAGTATTTCTCCGGTTATTTTCTCGGTAATTGGTAAAGAGAAATTATCGCCGCCATAAGCGCGCCAGGCTTCCTGCCGGTGAATAGGTATAGGGTAATGGATCCCGGTGCCTATTCCCTTGGCGTCCAGCCAGTCCCGGAGCCGGTCGCGGTCGGGCGTTCTAATTACGTAGACGTAGTAGACGTGCTTCGCCCACGACATTTCCTGCGGCTTCATTATTGAAAGTGGAAGGTTCAAGTCATAGAGTCGGGCCAGGTTTCTTCGCTCTTCAATCCACTTATCAAGATGCGGGAGTTTCACTTTCAGCACGGCGGCCTGGATCTCGTCGAGGCGGCCGTTGAACCCCATCACGCTATGATAGTACTTGGTGGTCTGACCGTGGTCCCGTATCATGCGGCAACGTTTAGCAATATCAGCATTAGAAGTGGTGATAATGCCACTCTCGCCATAGGCTCCCAGGTTCTTGGTAAAGTAAAAACTGAAACAACCGACGTCTCCCAGGGAGCCGGTCCGCTGGCCTTTATACTCCGCGCCGTGGGCTTGGCAGGCATCTTCGATAACCTTGAGGTTGTAGTTCCGTGCCAGTTCTAGTACAGGTCCCATATCGGCCGGGTGCCCGAAAAGGTGTACCGGAATGATGGCCTTAGTGCGACTATTTATGGCCTTCTTTATACGGGAAGGGTCAATGTTTTGCGTTACGGGGTCGATATCAACGAACACGGGCCGGGCGCCCGCCAGGATAACAGCCTCGACCGTGGCGATAAAGGTGTTGGAGACGGTAACAACCTCGTCTCCCGGGCCGATACCACAGGCACGGAGGGCGATGTGGAGAGCATCTGTCCCCGAGCTAACCCCGATGGCGAACTCGGTACCGCAATAAGCTGCAAAACTGGACTCAATCGCCTGAACGTTCTTGCCCAGAAACAGCTGCATTCCCTCTAAAGCCTGGCCAATCTCGGCCAGAACCTCTTCCTTTATACCTTGATATTGAGTTTTTAAATCAACTAATGGTACGCGCACTCTATGCCCTCCCCACAAGATGGTCATAGGGTTTTTCCCTTAGCCCGGAGGTGCACTTAAGATTCTCTATATCGCAGATAACCTGGGCCGGGTTACCATAGGCGACCACTCCAGCCGGAATATCTCTGGTGACCACGCTTCCCGCGCCAATCACACTATTTTCTCCGATGACTACCCGGGGAAGTATCGTGCAATTAATACCAATCTGGGCTCCTTTATTAATGCTCGGACCTCGCATGCATGTGGAAGAATCCGGACAGCCAGGATGAATATCATTGGCCAGGGTTACTCCGGGGGCTAAGAAGACATCGTCTTCGATGAGAGTAAATTGGGCGACATATACTTTGTTGTGAATCTTGACATTATTCCCGATTCTGCAGCCATAGTCAATAACAGAGTTATTCCAGATACGGAAATTATCACCGATATCATTTTCCTCTCTGATAACCACGTTATGACCGGTTTCCAGTTTACTACCGATGCGGCTCCCGCTGTAAATAATTGTACCGCTGCGGACATGGGCATCAGCACCAATAATAAGGAGGTGTTCTCCTCCCCGGCTCGGAAGGTAACCCAGGATGACGCCATCGTCAATGATGGCTCCTTTCCCCAGGCGTATCATCTGACTATTGATGGCTAAATCGGCCGAAGACTGTAGTTCTTGTTTCATAAATCGTCCCCTTATTGATATTTAGCTATGTCGGCCTAGGCAGCAGATGTAACAGCCAGTTCCAGTTTCTCCCTTTGTCCTCCATTGGCCAGGGACCTGTCAGCTGCCTCCAGAATACTGGTTACCTTGAGTCCCGCCCAACCATCGCTTCTTGGCTTGGTGCCTTCGGTGATGCATTTGATGAAGTGGCTGCATTCCACTTTCAGAGGTTCAGCATTGGAAATCAAAGGTATTAGGACATCCCCGTAACGATAATTGGGCGGCCAGGCAGAGAATTTGTTATTTCCGTTACCATTATGATTATTATCATCGAAAATAGTCAGGCCCTTATCATAAATATGGATTTTCTCTGTTTCGGAAATGTCATCATAGACAGCCATCTTCCGGCTGCCGACCACAGTAACCTGCCGGATTTTACGTGGGTGGAGCCAGCTCACATGTATATGGCCCATGGTCCCTTTGGCAAATAGAATTTCCAGATAGGCGATATCATAAATATCAGGGGCGATATGCTTCACACCGCGGGCGCTCACGGCAATTGGGTCCTGATGTAATAGCGTCAGTATAATACTAATATCGTGAGGAGCCAGGTCCCAGAGTACATTAACGTCAGGCCGGAACAACCCGAGGTTGAGCCGGTCAGTATCTATACTATAAATATCCCCCAAGTCGCCGCTCTCCACAGCCTTCCTCAGGAAATCCACGGCAGGATGGTATTCATAGGTGTGCCCCGACATAAGCACCAGGTTCCGTTTTTCTGCCAGTTCGATAAGTAATAGGGCCTCCCGGCTTGTTGAGGTCATCGGTTTTTCTATCAGGACATGCTTGTCGTGTAGTAGCGCTTGCCTGGCCAGCTGGTAATGCGATTTGACCGGTGTTGCTATTACCACAGCATCAATGCCGCTCTTGAGAAATTCCTTGAAATCGGTAGTAATTTCCATACCGGGATACTGGCTTTGAACCTGTCGTAACTTATTCTCATCCAGGTCGCAGACCATAGCCATTTTTGCCTCGGCTAATTCATGACAGACCCTGATATGCTTTGGCCCCCAGTATCCGCAACCAACAACGCCAATATTAATCATCTTTTACCTCCATTGATTATCAGCTGCCATCACCCCTGAGAACGGTGCCTATAGTAAATAATGCAATCCTGGCGTCCAGAATAGGAGACTGCCTCTGGATATAGTCAATATCGAAACGTACCATATCATTAAAAGAGAGTTCTTTCCGCCTAGAGACTTGCCACAGGCCGGTGATACCCGGTTTTACACTGAGCCTTTGTCGGTGCCAGGTCTTATACATGCTGACAGCAAAGGGGACGTCCGGCCGTGGACCAATCAAGGACATCTCGCCTTTTAAGACATTGAAAAGTTGTGGAAGCTCATCCAGGTTTGTCTTACGGAGCAAGGCACCGAACCTGGTGACCTGCGAATTGTCAACCTTGTAAATGCCCTGTCCATTCTGGTCTACTCGATAAGGGGCGTCTTCAAGGACATACTTAATGAGGTATTCCTTGTACGTACTATCGTCGTTATTATTATGCATAGTTCGGAATTTGTAAACTAAAAACTTACGGCCATCCTTTCCCACTCGCTCCTGGGCGAATATCGGGCTTTTATGCGAATCGAGTTTGATGCCCACGGCTATTAGGGCTAGCAGGGGGGATAAAATGGTTATTCCCAAAAGTGCCATCAACCGGTCGGCAGCACTCTTCCAGAAAGAGTAGTGAAACAAGCGACGAAGTCTACCTTGGTTCTTCAAGTCGGGTATATGCTCGTTTTTCTCTTCTGGTACCGTGTCTTGTACCTGCTTTTTAAACCACTCAATTTCCCGCGTCAGTCCTTCTTCAATGCTTGTCTGAGGAGAATAGGATAAAGCTTCCCCAGCTGCGGAGATATCACACGTAAGGCTAAGATTTTGCCTCTCAGCAGGGATGAATTGAGGTTTTATATCAACCGAGCAGAGCTTAATAACTTCTTGGGCAATGTGTAGGACTGTATATCCCTTTCCGGAACCGATATTAAAGACCTGTGCTGGCCTCTTCGCGAGGGCACATATTATAGCATGTACCACATCATCAATGTAAACATAATCCCGTATTTCGGAGCCATCGCCATGAATCACGGGAGGTTGTCCATTAACAATATTATGCAGGAAATTTGGTATTGCCCGGTGTCTGAATTCCCCAGGACCATAGACGGTAGTGAACCTTAATACGGTTACTGGTACTTTAGTTGTTCTTCCGTAGGCTCTCAGGTAATCCTCAATGGCCAGTTTTGTTGCTCCATAGCTGGAGAAAGGAGCAGGAAGGTCACTCTCCCTCACGGGAAGTCCAGCCGGATAACCGTACACGCTGACGCTACTGGCAAAACAAATACCCTGTATAGATTCACCCAATGTCCTGATAAGATTCATAGTAGGTAACACATTCTTGGTTATATTCTCTATAGACTGTCCGCAAAAACTGCCATCGCTGGGCAGCCTTAGCCCCAGGTGAGCTATAAGGTCTATTTCTCCCCACTTCTGTCTCTGAGCCGATAGAGTATGCATATCGGTTAAATCACAACGTATCAAATGAAGTCCGGGGTCAGCTAACAATGGCTCTATCCTGGCCAAAGAAGCATCCTCTTCTACCAGTGCCACGACTTTCGTATCGTGGTTAAGAAGCAACTGGACTAGCCTTGAGCCTATAAAACCAGAGGCACCAGTAACCAAGATATGCTTTCCCCGCAGCTCGTGCTCCACCTCAATCATCTTCACGGTCTCCAGTTTTGAATTACCTCCTGCTCCTGAAGGCGTTTCAGATTCCAGTTCTGCTTTTTTATCCAATCGATGTAATGCTGTATACCGTCCTCAATCCCAATTTGAGGCTGAAAGTTCAGGAATTCTCGAGCTTTGGATATATCCGCGTAATGCCGCCGTACATCCCCGGGTCTGGGATCCATATATTGAGGTGAAAGCTTATTATCCTGGCCCAGTAGCTTGAGGACATTTTGAGCCACCTCATTTATCGTAACCTCTCTTCCAAAGGCGATATTAACTGTCTCACCTATCAGAGCCTCACACTCACAGGCTGAAACGATGCCTCTTACAATATCCTTCACATTGGTGAAGTCCCGTGTCTGTTGGCCATCACCAAATATTATCGGTGAAAGACCATTCATTACTCTTAGTACAAACCTCGGGATGACTTCCCCGTAAGCCCCTTCTAGATGCTCTCGGGGTCCATAGGTGTTAAAAGGGCGTACTACCACCACGGGCAGCCCGAATGAGAGGTAGTACGACCGAGCATAGGCTTCCCCAGCCAGCTTGCTGGCTCCATAGGGAGTGGTAGGCTCCAAGGGGTGATTTTCAGTCATCGGAACGGTTTTGGCTGTCCCATAGACCTCGGATGATGAGACATAGACGAATCGCTCTATCCCTGCTTCATATGCCGCCTGTAATAGGTTCAAACTCCCCGTGGCATTGACATCATGTACATTATATGGGTTGGATAGGGAAAGCCTCAGACATTGCACTGCCAAATGAAAAACAATCTGGCTGTTACGGACTATTTTTTTCATTTGCTCAACATCAGTAATATCAGCCTGAATAAAGTTGATGGTTTTTCTCTCCAGGTGAGATTGGATGTTCTCCAATTTGCCGCTAGACAGGTTGTCAATGACGGTCACCAGGTTTATAGTAGCTAAGGCATCTACAAGGTGACTGCCAATGAACCCGGCACCACCGGTAATCAAGATATTCTTCCCAACTAGTTTCACATTATCTCCTTGATGCTGATTTACACCTGTTGTTTATCCCGCCGTGAAATACCTTCATTGTCCCTCCGCTGGATACCCCCCAGCTTGCTGGGGGGAGGAAAGCGGCCCCGTCCGTGACATGGTGTGGGGTGGCTCCCTTTCCCGTAATGCCCCACAGCTTGCTGTGGGGCACTTTACTTCCTACAATCATAGCCTGCGAAAGTTAGGAACGAGTAAGACGTAGGTTAGGATTAAGTTAGAACCTGCCCCTCCCCACCTCCTTTTAAGACATACTCTGACCTTCCCCCAAAAACTAGGAGTGTGTCCGAGTAACGGATGATTTGCCATCAGTTAACGAGAAAAATAGCCGCGGTGGAAAAAGAAGGACGCGGTTTTTCCGGCTATGGATGGTGAACGGAAAAAATGTGCGCCAGAGGCCTTATTATGCCGGCGCGACGGCCAGTACTTCCTGGCCGAGTAACCGTCGGCCACAGACTTTGAATAGCTTGAGCAGGTTGTGACCGGTACAGATACCCACGTTCCTCACCAGCGTAGCGTTCCGTTATCGCTGAGAGGTCGAGGTG
>CAYOHA010000134.1:0-7434 GCA_964403625.1 uncultured Dehalococcoidales bacterium
ATCGGTGCTGACTCACTGGGCTATTTGAGTATTGATGGACTGATCAAGGCAGTGGCTCTGCCCAGAGATATTTTTTGCCTGGCATGCTTTACTGGTGACTATCCGATGCCGGTACAGATTGAGATGGATAAACTGGCTCTTGAATCCCCAGCATCGAGTCAGCAGTTACATTTTGATGAAGTGTAGTATCAGGTTATAGCTAATTCCTTTCATACTTACACTTGTATCCGTAATAATTATTGATAAGGTTAACTTACTAAAATAAACTATATTTAGTAGCAGGTTGGTTGTAATGTGGGACAGGGGGCAGATCGCTCGCTGTTCTTTGTTATATTATACTAAAACGAAGGTAGGAGATAAGGTGAAGGTAGATTTTTCCAAACTGGACAGGGCTTTTAATCCTCATTGCCTGGTTGTAGTCGGAGGTAGCGCCCGTGCTTTGTGGCTCCGTGACCAGCGTAATTTTAAGGGGAATCTCTATTCTGTTCAAGTTAACCCGGAGACAGTCAAGGATATTGAAGCTTCGGGTATAAAAAATTATTCAAGCCTTCTGGATATACCGGAACCTATAGACCTGGTGATTGTCTCCGTCCCTCGGGAGGCGACTCCTAAAGTCCTGGAGGACTGCATTCGCAAGGATGCAGCCGCTGCTCATTTCTTTACCGCCGGCTTTTCCGAGACCGATACTGAGGAGGGAATCAGGCTTGAGCGCATCCTCACTGAGATGGCGGAACAGGCGAACTTCCATATCATCGGTCCCAACTGTATGGGAATATACAATCCGAAGATCAGTCTGGGACAGATAGTCTGGGAATACCCCGGTTTTGCTGCTCCTTTGGCGTTTATCTCACAGAGTGGTACCCACGCTACCACTTTTGGTCAGCAGGCACACCTGCAGGGGATAGATATCAGCAAATCGGTGAGTTTCGGTAATGGGATAGTGCTTGATTCTCCTGAATATCTCGAATATTTTTGCTATGACCCGGAGACCAAAGTCATTGGTATGTATCTGGAGGGAGTCAAAAACGGGAGGAGGTTTTTCGAGGTATTGAAGGAGGTAGCTGCCCGAAAACCGGTGGTGATATGGAAAGGGGGGAGGACAGAGGAGGGAGGCAGAGCTATTGCCTCGCATACCGGCTCTCTAGCAGTACCCCAGATGGTATGGGACTCAGCGGTAAGACAATGCGGGGCAATAAGCGTCTCCAATATGGAGGAACTGATTGACACTCTGAAGGCTCTTTTATATCTTCCGCCTGTCCGCGGTGACAGGGTAGGTATTGCCGGAGGGTCAGGGGGGCAATCGGTGGCTATTGCCGATACATTTGCTGAAGCCGGGCTGAAGGTGCCCCTGCTTAAGCAGGAATCCTATGATGAATTAGCTAAATTTCTAACTCTGATAGGAGGCGGCTACCGCAATCCGATAGATACCGGCAATTTCCATAACCTACGGCAGATAAGGCACATTATGGAGGTCCTTGAACGAGATACTAATATTGATAACCTGGTCCTTTTAACCGGCGCCCGCTGGGGTATGATTGAAATCCCTAAGCCCGATATCGAAGCTATGGGTGATATTAGAAAGAAAACATCAAAGCCGGTGATGGCTGTTATCTCCTTTTCTACCCCTGAAGAAATGAAAAGTGCCAGAGAGTCGACTATGGAATTCCAAAAAAAAGACATACCCGCCTTTCCTTCAATGGAAAGGGGAGCCCGCGCTCTCAAAAATGTCCTGGACTATTACCGGTATAAAGAAGAAGATAACTAACAAAGGTATCTCAAGGAGAGAAACCTTTTAAATATTGTTCTCATGAAGTCTCGGTTTGTAGTTTCTGCCACTGCTCGCGGCTTATTTCCATAAGTATGAAGTTATAACCATCCCTGGCAAGTGTCCCGTATGGGGAAAAACCGCTTTTCTGGAAACATTTCTGGGCTCTGATATTCCAGTCTAAAGTCTTCAAGTAGACCCGGTTTAGCTTGGTACGGCTAAAGATATATTTAACCAGGGTAGTTACAGCATCAGCACCATACCCCTTATTCCAGTAGTCACGATTGCCGATCATAATACCAAGCTCAGCTTCGCCTTTAGACCTGTTAACATTATAGTATGAACAGTTACCAATGTGTTCACCTTCAAGGTTATCAATAGCGAATCGGTAGCTGGTTGTAGAGGGACTGTGTAATTCATCAGTATATTCTGGAAGATACTGGGAATAAGGAATGGATAATGCAGGAGCTGCGTCAAGTCGGGCCAGCTCAGGATCTGTTTCCCAGGCGTAGTCATCCCAAGCGTCGGAGGGGTTTTTTTCACGAATTATTATTTTATCGCTGATAATCATAAATATAATGATAGTAACTTTATAGTCGGAAGGACAGTGGGTTTTCCAACGCCTCCAGCTCGCTTAGTGCTTCCTCTGCTGTCTGGCGAATAGCTTCATTGGCGCTTTCAAGGCATTGCTTGAGACATTCCTTGGCTTGAGTGCTGCCTATCTTTCCCAGTGACTGTATTGCAACCATCTGTACATCAGTATCAATATCGTTAATAAGTTTTATGAGACTGGGCACTGCTGCCTCTTCCTCTAGTTCGCCACACGCTCCGGCAGCCTCATAACGCATTTCAGCATCGGTACTGCCCATCTCCTTCAATAGTATAGGTAGCCAGGAGGAGTCACAACTTTTACCCATAGCGTAGATGGAGCTGATTTTGAGTCTGGGATTATGGCTTTGATAGGCTTCCATAATGGTTGCCTTGACTTCAGGAAGAGTTATTGGGGCTAATGCTTCCAGGGCACGGCGGCTGACTTCTGCAGGCTTGTTTTTATCAAATATAATTGCTAATAGGGCTTTTTGTATCCTGGATGTATGGCCGGGGCGTAACTTTCTACTCTCGCCAAGGATGGTAAATTTCCCCAGTGCTATTGCCGCCGCTGCCTGCACCTTATCCGAGCTATCCTGCTCTAGTAAACTAATTAGAGGTTCAATCAGCGAAGCCTCTTCATTTTCCCAGAGCCCTTCGATAGCCTTACAGCGTACCTCTTCATCCTGGTCTTTCAGACAGAATTTAAAGATACTGTCGAAGTTGAGTTCAAGATTATCCTCGGTAAGCTCAATCAGCCGGTTTACAATCTGCCGCCGTATTTTTGGTTCAATTTTTAACCAGGATTTTATAAAAAACTTTTGCTCTTCCAGGGTCAGATTTGATAACTCAGCTAGTCTTGAGTTTGGCAGGGGTTTATCACTTTTATTTAGTTCAATAATAATTTTCTCGATAGTTGATGGCATAACTGGTTCCGTATTCCTATTCTTCTTCCTCCCCTTCTTCCTCTTCCTCATCTCCCTGTTCCCAGATAGGTTCGGTAAAGAGGTCTATGTATTCTCCCATAGCTTCGGAGGCTATCTGCTTCATTTTTTCTTTTGCCTCGCTGGCTAGCTGTGCTAGTTCATAGGTATCAATATCAATATTTAGCATTTTAGGTAGAACCTTGAGTATTGACAGAGCCGCCATAGGGTTCTGAATTCGAGTGGCATACATGGGTACCTCTCCTAGCAAGCAGATACCTTCGATACCTCTTTCCTTGGCTACGCCCAACAGAAGTCCGTTCAATCCGGCAATTTGGAGATTACCCCTCTGTATCAGGTTATACGCTCTCAATTCATTCATCAGTTCTGGAATAGTACCTACCCCCCAGACTCTGGGTTGTTCAGTGTGATGGATACGGGTAATAGCTGCTGCACAGGTATATATTCTTTTTACCTGGAACTTTAGCCCAACATCAAGGACGCAGTGGGCAAGCTCGTAACCCTTTGTAGCTGGCTGGTTTTCCCCGATGAACAATATAATGTCATTTTCTTTATCTTCGTTTTTCCAGTAATAGAACGTACTTTGTGGGAATTGCGGTGATTCAACCAGATTGTTTCTGACGGCAACTCCGATAGGATCGAAGAAGTAAGAAGCTTTAATCACTGCCAGTTCTTTGAAGTTGAGTTTCTTTACCAGATAATTAGCTACCAGCATTGAGACATCGCTGATGCCAGGCCAGGCGGCGATCAGATTCGGAGATCTGAGTTTTGGTCGGGCGTAAATTTTATATAAATCGTTCATTGAGTAACCCCATCCCAATTGATTGCTCAAGAGGGACGAAGTCCCTCTTAGACTCGCTTGAAATAGTCTATTTGGCAGCTACCGGTACACTAGAGAAGTAGAGAGAAGGAGTTTTCAGGAAGCTGCCGACCCATTTGGCATCGTTGCCAATAGCAGCAATCTGTTTCAGAAGCTGGTAGACATTTCCTGAAACCATAGTATCTTTGACCCTACCTACTATTTTACCACTTTCAACCTTATAACCTAAAAGCACATTACCGCTGAAATCTCCACCGAGGACATTACCCTGCCCGGCTCCCATAAGATACTCAACTACCAGTCCTTCCTTAACGTCGTTCACCATTTCATTGAAAGCGGTATTGCCTGGCATAACGACAAAGGCGCTGGGTGCCGGAGCGGGTAATCCACCACCCCTCCCCGCGCTGCTGGTACTCTTAGCCCTGGCTAAGGCAGCTGTCTGAAGGTCATAAAGAAAACTGGCTACGACACCTTTTTCTATAAGTGGAGTACGCTGACTGGGCACGCCTTCATCATCACAGGGGCGGCTTGCCGGGCGGTAGGCTAAGGTAGGGTCATCCGATAGTGATAACCTCTCATCAAAGACGAGTTGACCGAGCTTATTTCCTATCGGTGAGGCTCCTTCCAGGACTGTCTTACCATTGAACGCCGACATCAGTGGCGAAGTTAAGGCACTGGCTATTCCCTGGGGAGTAAAAATCACAGGTAGAAGCCCGGTTTTTATCGAAGCCTGGTTCCTGGCATAATCCAGTTGTTGCAGTGTTATCTCGGTTATTTCGTTAGTCTCCAGTATTGGATGGCAGGAACTCTGGCTTTCTCCGACGAAGAGCATGTCGGTGTCTCGAATCAGTTGCCCCTCAACCCCCAGACTGAAAGTGCTTTGCTTGTAGCTTGCCTGCCCGTCGCGGGAATTCATCATACGGACTGATACGACTCTTTTACTCACTACTGCCTCACATAAAAGATCCGGAGTATGTTTTCTGAGTTTGGATATCATTGTTTCACCGAGCCCGGTCATTTCTTCGGTAGATACCGCTTCAGTAGCGGGATCGAAAATGTCAAGATTGGGATAGGAGGTGAAAGAAGGGAACTCAAATTCGGCTTTCATACCAAACTGGGCTGTTTCCACGGCTGCATTGACCAGATTCTGGCTGTCTTCTAAATCGGTAGTAGTGGCATAGCCAATCCTACCCTGCCTGATGATACGCAGGGCGACGCTTGTGCTTTGCTTATTCTGGATATGTTTTAGACGGTTGGCTTCGAACTGGACTGGAGTTTCTTCCGAAATAATAACGAAGACTTCAGCATCTTCGGCTACTCTTTTAGCTTCACTTAAAATTCTCTCCACTTATTTCCCTCCAACCAGACAGTTGCGAATTCTGATATGCGGGCTGCCAGTGGAAACGGGTAAAGGCATCTGACCTCCTTTACCGCAGCCCCCACCCTGGTTCCTATCCAGGTCGTTCCCGATGGCATCTATATTTTTAAGGATATTAAACACATTACCCGTAAGGACTACCGGCCGCAAGGTCTCGGCTACCTTACCATCACGAATCATATAGGCTTCACCGGCTGAAAAAGTGAACATCTCCATGCTGGTAGTGCCCCCGTATATGTTCTTAGCGTATATCCCTTCTTTGATGTCACCTATTATCTCGTCAAAAGAGGCTGACCCCGGCTCAATGTAGGTGTTGGTCATACGCACGATAGGAGGGAAGCGGTAGTTAATGGCTCTGGCATTGCCCGTAGGTTTTTCTTTCATCTTAGCGGCAGTTTCCCTAGAGTGAAGCCTACCAACTAACTTTCCTTCTCTGATAAGGTATGTCTTGGTAGTAGGCGTTCCTTCATCATCATACATATAGCTGCCGCGTAGTCCGGGTACGGCTGCCGAATCGACAATGTTCAACCCGGTATTACCAAACTCTTTGCCCAGGGTCATAATCCTTTTTACCTGTTCGTTTTCATAGACGAAGTCAGATTCCGATAGGTGTCCAAAGGCTTCGTGGACGAAGACACCGGCCAGGACCGGGTCCAGAACGACGGTATATTTGTCTCCTTTTACCTGGGGAGCGGATAACATCTCTACTGCCAGCCTGGCTATCCGTTCAACCTGGTTATTTATTCCCTGAATTGCTTTGAAATCGCCCCGGCTTCCCAGGCTCAAGCCTACCTGCTGTACATCGTTACCTTCAGCAGCGATAGCTGCCAGGCGAAGAGTAACATCTGTCCTTTCCTGCTCAATATAACTGCCCGATGAATTTAAAAAAATGACTTTCTTACATCCATCACCATAGTTAATTGTCGACGTTTTTATCCCTGGAGTGCTCCAGATAATATCAAGATATTCATCTAATAATTGTTTTTTCTCGGCGAGAGATATAGCCAGTGGATTTCTATCGGTCTCGGTGAGTATGGTATCGACCACCGGTCCGACTTCAGCCAGCTTGATTTCTTCACCACTGACTAACTGGGCTTGCTTTATTGCCGATTCTATCCTCTTAGGTAACTCATCAAAACTGTTGAAACTGACAAAACCCCAGCCTCCCTTGACCAGGGCACGAACATTTCCTCCGATAGAATTACTCTTGTTAACGGATTCTGTTTTCTTTCCCCGGTAGGCAATATGGTTGGTCTGGTTCTCCTCAAGATGCACCTCGACATAATTAGCGTTGTATTTCTTGAGTAAATCGGCTACCTGATGACCGGTAGTTTCAATGTTTGTCATAGACATCATCCTTTAAGAAATAGATTGCAGACAATGCTGGCTAAGATGATTATAACAATTAAGGATTGATTTGCCAATTAAGATTTTTGTTAACCCTATCCCCTTTTTCCCCTTCCCCTTATTAAGGGGAAGGGGATTAGTTATAGAAGAGAGGCTTCGCCTCTCTTAAACTCTCCTCTAGTATTTAGAATATTGAGATATTGACAAAAGTATATATAAGACTATAATAAACTCGCGTGATATGACATAACTTAAAAATAGACATCTGGCAGGGGAAGATGATGGTTCGAAATAAGGGCACTGGAACTGCTTAAATTTGGCGGTAGCTGGTGCCTTTTTTTATTGGCTTAAATAGATAAAAGAGGTAACGCCTATAGAATAAAAAAATCAAATTACTAAGTGGGTATCTTAACTATATCCAAAATTTTCTACAAAAGGAGAATTATAATGTCAATAGAAGAGAATAAAGCCCTTATACGACGATACTATGAGCAATGTAATATTATCAAAGGGAATCCTGCCAAAGTGCGTGCTATGGTTGATGAGTTTTTTGCCACAGACTTCGTCGCCCATAGTCCCATGCGTGATATGA
>CAYOHA010000135.1:0-7365 GCA_964403625.1 uncultured Dehalococcoidales bacterium
ATTGATTACCAAGCAGTATATAACCAGCCATAAACATAATACGCCAGTTGCCTATATCGCATGCTTTTTTATAAACCTTAGTAAGCATGTTCTGTCCCTCACGCCTAACCTCTGTATCAACTTGCCTTGATTTTATCGCTCCTAGTAACGCATCGAGGTTGATACGTTCTGCAATATCCGATCCGGCAAACCTATCTGATCGTTTAATCCATTCTGCAATTTTGGACCAAAACAAATTCCCTTGTTCAGTCATTATGGAATACAGTGCTATTATACAGGCACGGATAATTTCCCCGTCATCGCCGATACTCTAAGCAAGAGAATATGCTTCTGGTGCCTCGTTTTCTATAATACGGCCAATATCTCCGGTATTATATAAGGCATCACAGAGGTCCAGAAGAAGACTGCATCTCTTTTCTTTATCATCCGGATTCAATATTTCCTGCACTTTGATGGCTTGATCAAGCAGGCGTACAGCTTCGCTATAAGCATAGACTTCAGTAGCTCTTTTTGCCGCCATTTCACCGTATTTCACCGCTTTCTCCAGGTCGGCAGGGTCGGTTGACTGGGAATAGTGCTCGGCAAGTTCGACAGCATGCTCTTCAAGACGTTTGGCATACTGCTTCTCAAAGGCACGGGCTACCTGCTGGTGTAACCTCAACCTCTGCGGGGCAATCATCTCTTCATATAATGTCTGGCGGAAAAAGGCATGGGTGAAACGGTAACGCACCAGCCCTACCTGGGAACGTTCTTCTAATATTGAAAGCTGTACCGCTTCTTTCAAGGCACTGACAAATAAATCTTCATCCATATTCGAAACAGCCTTCAGTGTGTCCATGGCAAACTCCCGCCCGATGACCGAAGCCACAGAAAGCAGTTGATTGCACTCTTTACTGAGCAAGGACAGCCTCTTCCCGATAACATCTCTCAGTCCCTCGGGGATGCTCATCTCCACAGCAGTCCCCGTTTTCGCTTTCCACTGCCCACCCTCTCTCTTAATAAGCCCTTCCTCATTCAAATACCTGACGACTTCCTGGACGAAGAGAGGATTACCTTCAGTCTGGCGATGAACGGTTTCAGCCAGGTTCCAGGGGATACTCTCCAGGGTAATACTCTCCAGCATACGCCTGACTTCATCCGCATTCAGACCGCGCAGAACGACACGGCCAAAAGTCGATGCTCTCCTTAATTCAGCTAAAGCTGCCGACAGGGGATGAGTCCGGTCTACCTCGACATCACGATAGGTACCTACAACAAGCAATCTTGCCCCGGCTAAGTTACGTGATATGTGGGTCAGCATTTCCAATGTACCTTTATCGGCATCGTGCAGGTCCTCCAGGACAACCATCATCGGCTGGACATTAGCAGCATTGGTCAGGAAGCTGGTGACCGCCTGCATTAATCGGTATCTTTCTTCTTCCGGGTCTTTCTGAGGCCGGAGTTTAACCTTTAGTCTTTCTCTTATCTCCGAAACGATACGGGCGACATCGGCGGCACCAGTCCCAAGCTCATCCCGCAGGTCTTTGACTTTGCGGGAAAGCACATACGACCGCATCGCCTCAACGAAAGCAAGGTAAGGCAGTGATAGTGAGCCTTCTTCATAGCAGTGCCCGACCAGTGTCCGTCCACCGCGCAGGGTAACGTAGGTTTCGAGTTGCAAGCACAGAGCGGTTTTGCCGATGCCCGGCTCACCAAGCACCATCATCAAAGCTCCCTGCCCCGACATCGCCCCATCAAAGGCAGATTGGAGCTGTTTCAGCTCCGCCTCTCTGCCGACAAATACCCGACGGTAAAGAGGGTTTTCGGTTGGAGCTATTTCCTTGGATGGCTCTTTTATCTTTCCTGCCCCAATTGACTCCAGTGTCTGAAGGACTACCGTGGCTGATGACGGTCTTTTCTCCAGGTCTTTCTCCAATAGCTGCATGATGAGAGTCTCTAAAGCCGGGAGCAGGTCAGCCCGGTGCCAGGAGGGGGAGACGGGTGGGGTGTTGATATGTTGTCCAATAATAGCTACCGAATCATCACCAACAAAGGGTGGTCTTCCAGTAACCATTTCATAAAGCATGGCACCTAAGGAATAGAGGTCTGCTTTGGCTGTCACCTTTCCACCCATCGCCTGCTCAGGAGGCATGTAAGATACCGTCCCGACCATCATGCCAGCCTGGGTTAAACGTGATAGGTCAACGGCCACTGCCAGACCAAAGTCACCGATCTGGACTGTACCATCAGCGGTCATCCAGACATTGCCCGGCTTGATGTCACGGTGGATTATCCCTTTGGCATGAGCAAACTCGAGTCCTTTACAGACTGACTTCGAGATTTCAATAGCTTTATCTAGAGGCATCTTGTGGTCAGGAGCTTTCTCAATGAGCTTTTCGACATCACCTCCGGCCATAAAAGGGATAACGATAAAAGGCTGACCTTCGTGATCACCTATGTCGAAGATACTGACGATATTGGGGTGGTCGCCCAGTTTACCCATCGCCTGGGCTTCACGCTTGATGCGGGTACGGGTGGATTCATCCAGTTTCTCGGTCTTGATCAGGGCGAACGCAACGTCCCGGTCCAGCGCGGTGTCATGGGCGAGGTAGACTTTCTTCTTACCTCCCTCCCCGAGGAATTTCTTCACCTGATAACGGCCACCGGCAAAGGAGGTAGGTACCGAAGGAGTTGTTACTTGGGAAGGGGCTGGCTGCGGTGTCTTTTCAGCTAAAGCAAAGCCGCATTCACCGCAATAACTCTCTCCCGGTTCATTGACCGCCCCACACGAAGGGCACACTATCTGGAGTGGTTTGCCACATGCCGAACAGAACTTGCGTCCTTCACGGTTTTCAGTTTGGCAATTCGGGCACTTCATACCAATACCCTCCCACTGAATGTTGCTTAAGTGTAACGCTAAGAATTAGTTAAGTCAATTGGTACTACCCGAGACTGTTTAGTAACCTATATCCCCACTTACCGAAGCCTAATGCGTCGGGCAGGAGAACCTACTTTTTTAGACATTTTTTATGAAGCTGTCTGATAACTGTGAAGTGTCATGCTGGAGCGAAGCGAAGCATCTCAGGGTGGAGGGGAATTTTACCGCCCCTCCCTGAGATTCTTCGTCATCCTTCACTTTGTGAAAGACTCCTCCAGAATGACATTTTCGGACAACCTCAGTTAGAGTGAGGGGTAATTGTATTTGATATCACCCTCACCTTAATCCTCTCCCGTCAAGGGCGAGGAAATAGAAAGGAATTGTTGAATACTCTTTTTGTTGCCCGAGACTGTCCAGTAACTCCATTCCCGTGGAAGCGGGAATCCAGAGCCACCTTTTCTGGATTCCCAACCTGTACACCGAAGTTTTTTCAGCACGTAGGTGTATCAAGTTGGGAATGGACAATTTCCAGACAGCCTCATAAGTTTTTCGATTGGCTCGTCTTGTTGAAAAAGCGTTACCTGAAATGCTACAATTTACCCAGAGTAATCGCAGAGCTGCATTTCCGTTTTTTTTCACCATATTTGTCTGCCTTTGAAAGGAACAATAATCAAACAATCTGGCTTCCGGGTGTTTTTTTCTGGTCTTTTACCTCTTTTCCTCCTGGCGCACTTCGGCCATCATGTCGTTGGAGCTATGCTCAATCCGCTGATGCCAATGATCCGCAGTGACTTGAGCCTGAATTACACTCAGGCTGGCATTGTCATTTCTGCTTTCTCAATAACCGGTGGTATTTCTAACCTCCCTGCAGGATGGCTGGCTGACCGCCTTGGTACCCGCCTGATGGTTCTCATCAGCGTTTCTGGCGTGGCATTGGCTGGCTTCCTGGTTGGGCTGTCAAATTCCTATATTACCCTGATTATCTTACTGGTGCTGGTAGCCTTGCTCGGTGGCGGCTACCATCCGGCATCAGCGTCAGCAATTTCTAACTTCATTCCTCTGGACCGACGTGGGCGAGCACTGGGGCTCCATTTGATCGGTGGTACTGCTAGCTTCTGGCTGGTCCCTCTGCTGGCTGCTCCTATTGCCTTAGCCTGGGGCTGGCGTGGCTCCTATATGACTTTGACTGTCCCGATTGTCGTACTGGGGATTGTGCTTTACTTTCTTATGGGACGGCGAACAAGGGTTGTGGACAAGTCAGAGCCATCAACGCAGCAGACGTTGCCAGAAACATCCCAAATTCAGTGGCGGGTACTCCTCCCTTTTCTGGTCTTGACCGTCGGGACTGGTATGATAACTCAGTCTATTTCAGCCTACTATTCTCTGTTTGCTGTCGATCAACTTAAGGCATCACCGGCTACGGCAGCGGCTCTAATGGCAATCACTCCTGCTGTAGGAGCGTTTGCTGCTCCTCTGGCTGGATATATCTCCGACCGCTTTGGTACGGTACCGGTGCTGGTTCTGTCCAGTCTTATTGCCTCCCCACTATTATATACCTTAAATTTTGTCACCGGTATCCCGTCTTTCATTGCTATTTTGCTCTTCACTGGCTTCGTGAATATGATGCGGGTGCCGGCTTCCGAGGCTTATTTTGTCAGTAATATTCCCGTGAACCGCCGATCGACAATACTGGGGATTTACTTCTTTGCGGGAGCGGAACTGGCAGGAGTGATGACGCCATTGGTCGGTCGTTTCATTGATACGGTCGGATTCGGTCACGTGTTCACCGGTGCGGCTATAGCCCAGACTATTGTTGCCGTTGTCTGTTCATTTTTCTTATGGAGGTCCCGTGTTTCAACAGGCAGATCCAAAATTGAATAATTACGCCAGGTCGCGTTTTACCAATTATATTGATCTAGATTCATCAGATATTTAGTGTGTTCATCGATTCGCGGTACTAATGTTTTACCAGAGGTTAGGAATCTAGAATTTAAAAAGATTCATACTGAGATACCGTTCTGCTCTATCCGGTAAAACTGTGGCAACTTTATCATATTCTTTAGCTACTTTTAACGCAGCAGACATATTTGCGCCGGAGCTTATCCCAACTAACAGTCCGTATTCTCTGCAGAGTCTTCTGGCCATATCAATAGCTTCTTCACTCCCGACGGTGATGGCTCGATCAACCTTGTTCATATCTATTAAATCTGGTATGAAACCATCTCCAATGCCCTGGATTTTATGCTCTTTAATCCTGACATTGCTTCCACCAAACATGACGGCGGCTTCTTCCGGTTCTACAGCAATTGTTTTTACCTCTGGATTCACCCGCCTCATCACATTTGATATACCCATTAGCGTTCCACCGGTACCGACACCGGCAACAACGGCATCTACCGGCCCAATTTGTTTCAAAATTTCTTCGCCGGTCTTTTCTTGGGCTTTTATATTATTTATATTACTGAACTGTCTGGCAATGAACGTATCAGGCTTTTTCCCGATTTCCTCTGCTTTCTCAACAGCTTCTTTGAGACTGCCACTTGTTGAAGTCAGTATTAACTCAGCTCCAAATGCCTTCATCATCTGCATTCGCTCTTCGCTCATATTCTCGGGCATTATCACAATCATCTTGTAACCTTTGATTGCAGCTACCATGGCTAGAGATATTCCCGTGTTTCCGCTGCTGGCCTCTACTATAGTAAAGCCCTTCTTTAACTTCCCTTCTCTTTCGGCAGCTTCGATCATCTCTAAGGCGGCTCTATCTTTTATGCTGCCAGTGGGATTAACACTCTCTAATTTTGCATAGACATTCCCGATTTTAACGAGAGGAGTATTTCCAATACAGTCCAGTACACTAAGTTTTCTATTTTTCATACTTGTTGTCCGAACAATATCCTCTTATCTGCAAGTTTATTTTAAATTCTTAGTCTTATTTTACAGCCTGGATTAACTCAGATTGAATCTGTTCCGCTTGTTGGCAGGAATTGTAACATAGATAGGAGATAATTCTCAAATTCGGTAAAAGTAACCATTGTTGGGGTGTTGGTGGTAATATACGAGACTTCGCTTCATTAGACCTGAGTACAGCGTAAGTATCCCTGCCTCATCTGAGCGAGACACTGATTGCAGGAGGTGCAATCCGAACTATTGGTCAAGCCCTCACGGAAGTTCTTTACCAGATAGGGGTCCATGATAAAGGGCCGACACATGGAGATAGCATCAGCTATCCCTTTATCAAGCACCGCCTGCATTTCCTGTAAATTCCGCATCCCGCCGACCAGTATTAGGGGAATAGAGAGAGATTTCCTGGCTTCGGTACATTCAGTTATATAGTATGGATGAACTGCATCTTGTCGAATATGGTGCATTCCTTCTTCCTCGGTTCCCTCGCTAACCTCAATAGCATCGACTCCATCCGCTTCCAGTAATCTGGCTGTAGTAATCCCCTCGGAGAGGGTCTTTCCTCCAGGATGGTAGTCCCGAAGGCCAAGTTTAACGAGTAAAGGATAATCGGGACCGGCCAGGCGTCTCATACCCTGGCATATTTGACGGATAAGGTTGGAGCGTTTTTCAACGGAACCTCCCCATTCATCCTCCCTTTTATTGGTAACTGGAGAAAGAAAAGCGCTTAAGAGCCAGCTATGGGCACCATGGAGTTGCACTCCATCAAATCCCGCCTCAATTATCCTTCTAGTTGCCTGCACATATGATTCTACAAGTCCATAAACTTCATCACTGGATAGTTCTCTGATTTTAAGGCCCGAGCGGGGATGCACTATAGTTGACGGACCAACTGGCGGTAATCCCGTAACTTGTGTGTGGCACTGCCACCCGCCGTGCAGAATCTGGGCAACTATTTTACCATTATGGTCGTGAACGGTATTGACCAGCTTTTTTAAAAAAGGTATCGCTTCATCTGTATGGACGCTAATCTGCCCGGATGAGCATTGTCCCTCCTTCGTTGGGAACAGTCCGTGTGAAATTATCAGTCCTATTTCACCTTTAGCCAGCTCTTGATAAAGTTTAAACTCAGCGTCAGACACCATTCCCTGGTTAGCCAGGCCGTCCATCGTTGCTGAACGGACAAAACGGTTTCTGAGTTCCATCTTGTTGATAGTCAGAGTGTCAAAGATATTTGGCATCTTGATGCTCTCTTTTCTTTCTGTAACTGGGGTTCCAGCTTTTTTGAGATATTTTTAATTGAGGGGATGCCAGCAGGCTACGAGATGCGAGTCGCCCGATTCCTCCAGTATTGGTTCCTGGTTTTTACATTCCTCAGTTGCCCGCGTGCATCTGGGATGAAAACGGCAGCCGGTGGGGGGATTGGCGGGACTGGGCACTTCACCGGGCAAGATAATTATCTGCCGTGTTCTTCTCGGGTCAGGGATAGGGGTGGATAAAACTAATGCCTGCGAATAGGGATGTTTGGGCATATGAAATATCTGAGTTGGGTCACCCACTTCGACAAGTTTGCCAAGATACATAACTGCCAGACTATCACAGACACT
>CAYOHA010000136.1:0-7334 GCA_964403625.1 uncultured Dehalococcoidales bacterium
ATCAAACTGTTCCATGGCTACATCTCCGGGCACCTCGAGTAATACCGGACCTGGACGACCCGTCCTGAGGTAATTAAAGGCACGTCTCATCATCTCAGGTACCTGGTCAGCGAAGTAAATCATATCGGACCACTTAGTTATCTCACAATAGTTTTTCACGGCAATGAAACTTGGAGGTATTAGCCGGCGCCGTGCTGAACCTCCCGGTAATATCAAAATAGGGACGGATTCGCTGAAAGCCTGCGCTACCCCTGAAAAAGCGTTTTCAATTCCAGGTCCCGACTGCATGGCACAGACACCGATGCGTTGAGCAAACGAAGCCCGGGTAAAGCCATCAGCTATGCCTACTCCAACTCGCTCGTTCCTCGACATTACCGATCTGATGCCCTCCTCTGCCCCTGCCTCAATTATTGGGTTCTGGGGAAAACCACTGATAAATTCCACCCCTTCCATTTTTAGGATTTTCCCTATAGCAGTTCTACCTTGCATTTGGCACTTCTCCTTTCTTTTCCGCTGTTTAATAACGAGAGAGATAAATAATACCAAGTGTCTAAAAAGCATACCTTAGTCAATCAGACCTGTCAATTTTTTTCTTTGTGAACCTCGACCCCTGACCCTGAGGTTGTCCGAAAATGTCAATACTCTATATGCTATAGTTGTATAGGGGTAATAGATGGTAAAAATTGAAGCTGTTTCGGATATCATTGTTAGATCGAAAAGGATTGTCGTTTTCACCGGTGCTGGTATCAGCACAGAATCAGGCATTCCTGATTTTCGCAGTCCAGGAGGTATCTGGGATAGATATGACCCCAATGAACTTACTTATCAGAAATTCCTCACCAGCCAGGCAAGCCGGGAGAAATACTGGGAGCGGCAGAAACTACTCTGGCCGGTGATCGCTGCCGCTAAGCCTAATGCTGGTCATCTTGCCATTACCGAGCTTTATAGAATGGGTAAGCTGGACTGTGTCATTACTCAGGATGGCGATAGCTTACACCAGAAATCTGGCATTCCTGAGGAAATGTTAATTGAATTACACGGTACCTGGACAAGGGCTCTCTGTCTTGGCTGCGGCAGGAAATATCCCAGCGAAGAAGTCCAGGTGAGACTTGAGGCTGGAGAGAAGGTACCTACCTGTAAAGAATGTGGCAGCATTATGAAGCCGGATGTTATTCAGTTCGGTCAGGCAATGCCGGAGAAAGAGACCCGGGAGGCTGAGAGGAGAGCCGCCGGGTGTGATTTGCTGTTGGCATGTGGTTCGTCACTGGTCGTCTATCCGGCAGCCCAGATGCCGCTGATTGCAAAGGAAAATGGAGCTAAACTGGTTATTATTAACCTTATGCCAACACCTCACGACGAATACGCTGATGTTGTGATTAATGATAAAATAGGCATAACTTTACCTCGGATAATCGAGCAGGTCAAGATTAAAAGTAAGAATTAAGGCTAAGATGCAGGTTTTGTAGGTTTTTTCGCACCGGTTGAGAAGAGGAAAAAGCAGGCAAACAGAATAACACCGACCGTTATAGCCGAATCAGCGATATTAAACGTTGGCCAAATACTGATGTCAATAAAATCTGTAACATAACCAAATTGTAACCGGTCAAAGAGGTTACCGATTATACCGCCAAGAACTAAGCCGAGGGAAAGTTTACTCATTTTGGTACCTAGGAAAGGCAGGTGACGAGGAATAAGAAAAACATAAGACAGGACAAGGACTATTCCGATAAAGGCAACAATAGTCAATGCTAATGATTGGCCTTGGAACAAACCAAATGAAGCTCCGGTATTATGTATATGGGTGACACGAAAAACGCCTGCCTCAAAGATAACCTGGCCTTCAGAATAAGACTTAATCCATAGCTTGCTTAGCTGGTCTGCAGCTAGTACTAGTGCAACGGTAAGGAAAAAGATTGCGTTCCACCACTTATATTGAGGAGACTCTACTTTTAACATTCTTTGCCTTACATTCAAGACACAGGCTTGCTTGAGGAAGTGCTTGCAATCGTTCTGGAGGTATAGGGCGCCCACAAATATCGCACAAGCCGTAAGTCCCTTCCTCGAATTTGTGTAAAGCGTGTTCTACGTCAGCTAGATTCTCTTTGAGTTGTCTTTCCAGAGCTAACCGCTTCTCTAATTCAAGACTCTCCGTCGCCTCTTCCTCCCTTTTGCCAAAAGGGCTACCCTCACGTCGAACCTCTGTAGGGTGAGCACTAATTTCTAATTTCTCTAATTCACTGAGTAAACGTTTCTTTTCACTCTCTAAACGAGAGTGAAGTTGTTCAAAATTATTACTCACTCCTTCTCCCTCCTGCTTGCCTGTCTGTCGAACTGGTCTATTTTCTAATTCAGATGTTAACAGGTAAGCTATTATACTTAAGCACCTATAAAGAGAATAACCTATTAGTGAAGAGGCCAGATTGGGCCGGTATTATGCGAAGCTGGTAAGTCCTATTGACTACGTGCCCACGCTAGAAATTGCCGGTAACAACAGAATTCTTTCCAGCAACAATATAAATGTTTTCATCCTAGTGGGCCATTTTTATACGCCTTAACTGAAAATAATAAACCTTCGGTTATTGTCCCGACCAAAGCTTTCGTCCGGACAGCCCGGATAAAATATAGCGGACTAAACCTTATAAACACACACTCCACAAGAAAAAAAGGCCAATATATTTCTGATTTAGACAAATTTATAGGTTAGAAGTGTGCTACTAATTACTAAAGCTACAGTCGAGGGTATAGAAGTATATCATATTTTTTTAATATTTTCAATATGTACTTTTGAGATTGTTTAACAACCTATCCTCCAACCGAAGTTGTCCGAAAATATAGTATGAATACTAAATAATACCATTCCCGCGAAAGCGGGAATCCAGTATAGAATCTAAAAATAGAGCTCTGGATTCTGTGCCTGCACACAGGCTTATCAGATCGGGAATGGAATTTTCAGACAATCTTGGAGCATAAGTTAGAGAGGGGTTATTAAACAATCTCTTTTTATATTGTTGCACTTTTTTTTAGGGTAGTGCTAGAATGACCTTAACATGGATTATATGAAACAGGCTATGTCCTTGGCTAAACTGGCGCTGGGACAGGTGAGTCCCAACCCGGCAGTGGGCGCGGTAGTAGTAAAAGGTGGTGAGATTATAGGACAGGGTTATACCCAACCACCAGGATCCTGGCATGCTGAGGTGATGGCTCTCAAGCAAGCAGACCAAAAGAGCCAGGGTGGCGTAATGTATGTTACTCTGGAACCGTGCTGCCACTATGGTCGTACCCCGCCCTGCACTAAAGCGATTATTGCCGCTGGAATCTCTGAAGTTCATATGGCTATGCTTGATCCGAATCCTGTAGTTTCAGGACGGGGGGAAGAAGAACTGGAAAGGGAAGGTATTAAGACATTTATTGGCGAACATGGGGAGGAAGCTAGAGAGATCAACGAGTCGTATATCAAATTCATTACTACCGGTATGCCTTTTATTACCGCGAAGTTTGCTATTAGTCTGGATGGGAAAATTGCGACTAAAAGTGGTGATTCTGAGTGGATTAGTGGTGGTGAGGCGAGGAAATACGTTCATTATCTGCGCTACACAACTGATGCTATTATGGCTGGGGCTAACACGGTTATTGCTGATGATCCACGCCTTACCTGCCGGTGTGCCGGAAAAGGTGGCGAGGTAAGAAAACAACCTCTACGAGTAATAGTTGATGGTAAAGGTCGCACCTCGGTAGTGGCTCGGGTATTTAACGAAGCAGGTAGAGCCCTTTTGGCACTGGACAGGTTGGTTGAGCCTGAAAAGAAAGAAGCTTTTTCTCAAGTTGGAGTTGAATTACTTGAGTTACCTGCCGAAGAAGGACGGCTAGACCTGAAAATACTGATGAAAGCATTAGGGGAACGAGGGATCACCAGCGTTCTGGTGGAGGGGGGAGGGATTCTTCTTGGTTCTCTATTTGACTACGGACTTGTGGATAAAGTGATTGCTTTTATTGCTCCTATAATTATTGGTGGTAAGGACGCAAAGACAGCTGTTGCTGGTAAAGGTATAGAAAAAGTGATTGATGCTATCAAGTTAGAGCGTGTTAGTTTCGAAAAGTTCGGTGAAGACATGATGATTAGTGGATACGTAAGAAAACCATAAAAAGCTTTGAATTTTAGTAGACTAATTGGGAGAAAGGATGTTTACCGGGATTATAGAAGAGGTGGGAAGGGTTATTTCAGCCCAAACGAGGAAACTGGTAATAACTGCAGAGGGCATTCTTCACGAACTAAAGCCAGGCGGAAGCATCGCTGTTAATGGAGTATGCCTGACTATTACAAATATTAATAGCGGTTCATTTTCCGTTGATATCATGGCTGAGACACTAAAGCGAACTAATCTTGGTTTATTAACTGCCGGGGAGAAAGTTAATCTGGAACGGCCTCTAACTCTTAGTGGATCTCTCGGAGGACATTTGGTTCAGGGACATATAGATGCTACCGGGAAGTTAACATCTACCAGGTGGGATGGTGAGGCAATGCTTATGAGATTTAATACTCCAAGCGAGATAATGTGTTATGTAGTGGAAAAAGGTTTTATCGCCGTTGATGGGATTAGCTTGACTGTGGTGGCTAAAGAGAGTAATTCATTTCAGGTTTCTATTGTTGACTACACCCGTCAACACACTACGCTAGGAGACAAGCGGGTGGGTAGCCTGGTTAATCTAGAGGTAGATATCATCGCCAAATACGTAGAACAGTTTATCCAAACTCGTAAAAAAGGTATAACCACCGGCTTTTTACAGGAGCATGGTTTTCTGGTAAGTTAGTTAATTATCGGTGGAGAAGGTAAAATATGGGACTGTCAACTATTGAAGAAGCTATTGAGGATATAAAAAAAGGTAAGTTTGTCATCGTTGTTGATGACGAGGACAGGGAGAATGAAGGTGACTTGGTCATGGCTGCCGAGAAGGTAACAGCAGAAGCCATAAACTTCATGGCTAAACACGGTCGTGGGCTTATCTGTATGCCGGTTACTGGGGAACGATTGGATACTCTTCGAATACCGATGATGGTATCGAATAATACATCAAAATTTACTACACCTTTTGCTGTAGCAGTTGAAGCCAGAGAGGGTACAACTACTGGCATCTCAGCAGCGGATAGGGCTAAAACTGTGCAGGTTATGGTCGACCCAAAGACCAAACCCGAAGATATACTTATGCCAGGACATATGTTTCCCCTGCGAGCGAGAGGTGGTGGCGTGCTGGTGCGAGCAGGACAGACGGAGGCTACGGTGGACATAGCCAGACTGGCTGGCTTGCAACCTGCTGGGGTATTATGTGAAATCATGAACGATGATGGTACTATGGCGCGGCTTCCACAACTTGAAGTTATCGCTGAGAAACACGGCCTGAAGATAGTTAGCGTTGCCGACCTTATTGCTTACAGGCGACGCCACGAAAAGCTGGTACACCGGGTAGCTGAAGCTAAATTACCCACAAAGTACGGCGTATTTACTGCCATTGCATATAAAAGTGATATTGACACTGCTGAGCACATCGCTCTTGTGATGGGAGATATAACCACAGAAAAACCGCTGCTGGTCCGGGTCCACAGTGAATGTCTTACCGGTGACGTGTTTGGCAGTCTTCGTTGTGACTGTGGTGAGCAGGTTGCTCTAGCCATGGAAAGTATAGCTAAAGAAGGAAGAGGCGTTTTTCTTTATATGAGGCAAGAAGGAAGAGGCATTGGCTTTCATAATAAGATTCGTGCCTACGCTCTTCAAGATATTGGGCTGGATACCGTGGAGGCTAATCTCTCTTTGGGATTTGCTCCTGACCTGCGCGACTATGGTATAGGTGCCCAGATTCTGGTTGACCTGGGCTTACACGAAATAAGGTTTCTTACTAATAATCCCAAAAAGATAATCGGCTTTGAGGGTTATGGTCTGAAGGTTGTTGAACAGGTGCCCATTGAAGCTCCTCCCAATCCGTATAATCGCCATTATCTGGAAACAAAGAAGAAAAAAATGGGCCACCTTTTAGAAATACCGGATACTGAGGATAAATAGGGGAAAGGGATAAAGGGGATAGGGTTACTAATTAAACTAAGGAGGTAATTATGGCTAAATTTGAAGGTGAGTTAATAGGAAAAGGGCTGAAATTCGGGATTGTTGTTTCCCGCTTTAATGAATTTATCACTAACAAATTGCTCGAGGGGGCACAAGATGCTTTGCTACGTCACGATGTCAGTCCCGAAGATATAGATATTGCCTGGGTACCAGGCGCATTTGAAATCCCTTTAGTTGCCAGAGAATTAGCCCAGACCAAAAGATATCATGCCATTATCTGTCTTGGTGCCGTGATCCGTGGTGCAACACCTCATTTTGAATATGTTGCTGCCGAGGTAAGCAAGGGTATTGCTAAGGTAGGTTTGGAAACGGGCTTGCCCGTAATTTATGGCGTTATCACTGCTGATACTCTGGAGCAGGCAATAGAACGTGCAGGAACTAAAGCCGGAAATAGAGGCTTTGATGCTGCTGCTGATGCCATCGAGATGGCTAATCTGCTAAAAAATATAAGCTAGTACAGGTTAGCTAAAAGACAACGACATAAAGCTTTAGCTGGTAACTTTATAGACGGTATCTCCTCTCCTTACCCTGTCTTTGACCTTTATGCCTACAGAATCTCCAGCTTTTGCCTCTTGGACATTTACATTGTTAATCTGCACTGACTCAACGATTATTTCCGTATCAGTGGTGTGACCGATAATGTGGATTTTATCACCCACTTTCAGAGGCAATGATAATTCGACTCCGGCAACCACAGGTCTAGCGAAGAAGTCAGACACCTTTCCAATTTCCACCTCAGGCATTTGGACACCCCCTTTGTCTGATATTTAGGTAATATTATGTACTTTTCAAATAGTATAAGGCAACTTATTTGTTGAAATCAAGAATATTTTAATTTTTGACATTAGTATAATATGTCACATATAATGAGTCAAAATAACCATGTGGGAGATGCTGCTTTGGCAAGGTCGGACGAACCTATTGGTGTAAGTGGAGAACAAGCATTGGATATTCAGCGTGTGAAGCAACGCCTGGATATGCTTGACCAGCGATTGGATAATATCGATTCCATGGTTACTGCGGTCGCTGAACGTTTAATGAGCCAGCTTATCACTCTTTACATAACCTGCCCCCACTGTGGTAAAAATATTGAGATTGCTGTCGTGGGTAATCAGAAACCAAGGCGATAGTAACGATAGAATAAAAAATACCATAGATATAACGTTTCATATCCGCTAAGGTTTTTTTCTCTGCTTTTAGAGGATGGGGAGGTAGCGTTTT
>CAYOHA010000137.1:0-7219 GCA_964403625.1 uncultured Dehalococcoidales bacterium
GGTTTTTTCTATATTCTCGAAGGGCACCCTTTTAAGATAGTCTTCGACGATTCACCAGATGCCACAGAACTGAAAGTTAAATACTCCTACTTTCACAGGCCGGAACCCGATAAGTGGGAGCCTGAAGGTGATTACGCCGAACCTGAAGTCGTAGTTACTCACGGTTCATACGAATGGACACACAGCTTGAGCGATATTATCAACAGCCTTATTTATGCCGGACTGAGGATTGAGTTCCTTCATGAGTTCCCCATGATATCCTTCAAACGTTTTCCTTTTATGGAGAAGGATGATGAGGGATGGTGGCGGATACCGGGAAATAATATACCACTTATCTTTACGCTGAAGGCTACTACAACGGAATTGCCATAATTACTGCTTCTGTTAGAAGCCAGTTATAACCCGGACGGGTAAATCGGGAGAAATTACCAATGGATGAATATCTGGGAAAAAATTTAGAAATGTGGAATGACTTTGTACCGCTACACGCCGCCTCAGAATTATACGATGTAGAAGGATTCAAGAAGGGTAGTAGCAGTATGCTCTATCCAGTAGAGCTTGAAGAAATGGGGGATGTTAGCGGGAAGTCCCTACTGCACCTCCAGTGTCACTTCGGTATGGATACACTATCGTGGGCGAGGTTGGGGGCGAAAGTAACGGGAGTGGACTTTTCGGATAAGTCGATAGATTTGGCACGCTCACTGAGTAAAGAACTGGGAATAGAGGCAGACTTTGTCTGCTGCAATATCTACGACCTGCCAGAGAGACTAAATAGCAAGTTCGACATCGTATACACTTCCGCCGGTGTCCTCTGCTGGCTTCCAGATCTGAAAAGATGGGCAGACGTAATTTCTCATTTCCTCAAGCCGGGAGGTTTTTTCTATATTCTCGAAGGGCACCCTTTTAAGATAGTCTTCGACGATTCACGGGATGCTATAGAATTAAAGGTTAAATACTCGTACTTTCACAGGCCGGAACCCGATGAATGGGAGCCTGAAGGTGATTACGCCGAACCTGACGCCGTGGTTACTCACGGTTCATACGAGTGGACTCACAGCTTGAGCGATATTATCAACAGTCTTATTTGTGCCGGACTGAGGATTGAGTTCCTTCACGAGTTCCCCGTGATATTTTTCAAACGTTTTCCTTTTATGGAGAAGGATAATGCCGGGGGGTGGCGGATTCCGGGAGATAAAATACCGCTTATCTTTACCCTGAAGGCAGCTAAAAGCTAGCTATCTCTGTTTCCTTCCCGTATCTTTTAGAAAGTAGAAAACAAACAAAGCTGCAGTAGCCAGGGCTGCCCAGAAAATGAACGGATAACGCAGGTTTATCCCGGCCAGACTGTTGCCAACAGGGGGAGAAGCGCACTCACCCAGTCGGGAAATCGTATGGATAAAACCAATGGCTGTCCCGGCATACTTTGTTCCCACTCCTTCTATCTCTATAAGCGTTGTCATCTCGAGTGCCATAAAACCGTCACGAACGACGCCGGCAATTATTACGGCTATCCATACTCCAGCACCATCAGTTACCGATAACAGACCTACTCCAATGGCAGTCATTAGCGTAGCTGCAAAAAGAATAATTTTCCTTGAGCCGAGCCTGTTGGATAATAGGACGAGCGGGACCGTACCAATAGTGCTTACTCCGTGGAATGCTGCCAAGGCACCATCAGCAGTAGCCGGTGTCCAGCCATTTTCGCGCAAATAGACCGGTAGATAACCAAGCATTCCCTGGACACAGCTTATTTGACCAAGCATGATAAATCCCAGAACCCATATGTTTTTTATACGGATTACCTGTAATATGGACTGGCGGAACGATACCTTGTTTTCACTTTCGGCAGATGCGCTGGTATGACCAGGCTCGCGCGGGGATAGGAGCCAGAGGATGCTTACTAAAACAGAAAGTGTGCCGTACATGATCAAGACATTCCTCCAGCCACCAAGCAGAGGTGATAGTACTGTGGCGCTAATCATTGAGCTGACTAAAAATCCCAATCCCATGCTCATTGAAAGGACACCATTGGCCAGTCCCAGGTGTCGTCCCGAAAACCAGGTACTACAGACTTTGATCATAGCCGGTGCCGTAATCACTAACAGGAGACCAAAGAGAAACATTGTTGCTGACAGGGTAAAAAAGCTATTCGATAGCCCTCTCAAGATACCGGCTACTCCTGACAGGAAGCAGCCTATAACAAGGACACGTTTTGTTCCGAACCGGTCGCTTAATAACCCGCCAAGCAGAATGACAAACATTCCTGCCAGGGGGACTATACCCCAGATTGTGCCTATCTGGACGAGGCTTAAATTCAGGTCCTCTGATATTTCTTTAAAAAGAACGGGCATGCACATCTGTGGCGCCGCAAAGGCAAGTGAGCCAGTCAGTGCTAACACGATAAGTATATACCACCGGTAATTTAGTTCTTTTACCCGGCTATCAATGGGACTCATTAAGAGAATTCTCCTCACCAATAAAAGACAGGGGGCTGGATAAGGTCTCCCTGCCCCCATACTCTGGGTATATATTCGTGCCGGTATTTTCCGCTTAATATAGCTTATTCTGACCCGGCTTTTCCCTCATCTTTTTCTGCCGAAACTGGATGGTCACGCAGCCAGCGGTGGATTTCATCCAGTGCTGGTGGCGAAACGCTAAATACTTCAATATCGGAGGGGAATTGAATACGGTGCCCTTCCCGGATAAAGAGTATCGCTGACTCTTTATCCTTTAGAGTTTCCTCTATTCTCCTGGCAATGTACTCATACCTCTTTTTCGAAGTCTCGATATAAAAATCGGAGATTGTTTTAGCCACTTTTTGACTGATAAATCCGATAAGCAGGTGCCTTTCCCAGTCCATATTCTCTTCGGTCAGTTCGGTGTCCTCAGCCGCTTCGACCTGGGCTCCGTTCTGGCATTTGTCCCTGGTGATCTGGCAGCTGGCAGGATTTATTTTCTCTATGACTTTTACACCTTCTTCGCCAGCTACGGTGATTGATTCATGATATATCCGGCTGACCATACCAATCTTTGACTCCAGATTAGCTATATGTTCTCTCACCTGCTGCCAGTAGAGATTGAATTTCTCAACGTATTCCTTAGGAGCACCCTCCCATGAATAAAGGAGGGGAACAAGATATAACTTTCTCTTATCTTCAAACTTTCCTGCTTCAGGTTTTTCTATCTTCGCTAGTTCTTCTGTCATGGCTCTTAATTGTAACCACCCCAAACTTAGACTTTGCTGAAAACATTTCTTATATCAGCATGCAACTTAATACCCAGTTCGGCGACAGCATTGTACCTGATTTCATTAAGTTCCTTCTGTTTTTCTGCAAACTCAATACTTGAATATATCTTCTCGGGGTGTACATAAATATCATCAACAACCCTGATTGCCCTCGGCACCTGGAAACCGGTGGGAGAAGCTACCCAATCTTCGAGCCCCCCTCTTAATAGCGAATCCAGTATCCCCAGGGTAAATTCTAGTCTTATATCCCGGTAATGCTCTCCCTCACCGATTCCCCCGGTGTTCAGCAGGTAGAAGTTAAGGTGAGGTAGCCCCTTCACTATTTCATAAAAAATATTGGCGTGCTCGGCTAGATCACCAGCGATAAATGGGTCGTAGAAAAACTCACTTCTGATTGTCCCCGCTCGGGTTGGGTCACCGGCAGATGACTCCATCGCTTGTCCCAGGACCATCAGGGCTACCGCTTGCTTCTGGGTCAACTTTGATATCGCTGGAATTAACGGTCCCCTGGTGATAAGAATCAGATTGTCAATTGTGTCAACATCAATAAATGTGCTGGCATGCATAAAGTCTCTTCTACGTACGACAGCTCTCCCGTTTGATGTCCTCTGGAAGTTGTAAAAATCAAACTCTCCGTCATCACTTACATAAACATTTTCACAGACGGTCTCCGGTTTTAACAGGCCGTAGTAAATTTCCGGTTGCTCCCCGGGATTGACACCTTCAGTTTTAACAAATATTCCCCCAGCTTCAAAACCATGAAAAGAGCCGTCAGGCAAGAGAGTACCTCCATCATCCTGTACCAGCCACGATTTCTCATTTCCCTTCCTGGCCAGGATACGGCAGGTGGTTGTTGTCTTGCCGTTGGCGCTTAAAGCTATCAGCAAGGTTCTAACGGTCCTGTAGTCACCATGTACTGACTGAAGATAGTCTTCTCTGCATCCGGCGTGTAAAAAGATGCCCCCTCTTCTCGTCTTGGCTGCCCAGTCCTCGGCGGCGAAAACACCTTTCTTATACTCACCTATGTAGTTACCGTTCCTGATTATCTTAACAAACCTTCCATCAGGTAGCATCGCTAATCTGATGGTGATGTCTTTTTGAGGAAGAGGTTTAGTGGCATTAGTCTTGAAGGCTTCGTCGGCAAAAAACACGATTTGATAGGTTGGCTCTTTGACTTCCTGCTTCACTGGTGTAAAAAGGTTTCCCCCACCGTAGGCGACGTGGGCAAAACGCTCGGGGACAATTAACCTGACTGTCGTCTCGCTGTTTAGATTACCCACCGTCCTGTCAACCGATATTAACTTTTCTTTTGCCAGAGCTTGTTCACACTGAGCCAGTAGTTCCTGTTCTTTCTGTCCAAAGGAATTATCAACGCTGTTTTTGGTGAACATAGCCGACCTGGAGGTGGGTTCGCTTTCGGCGACAAAATTGCCGTACATTGTTTTCCTTACCCCTGGCTGCTTTTCCACTAGTGTCCTGATTACTTCGCTAGAGGGATTGTCTGTTAACCTACCTTCCGATTTTGCCTTTTCCCTGATTCTATTGGCAGTCTGAACAAATTGACTTAAATCGAATTCCGACACTTCATATCTCCATATTCACGATTCTATTAACTAGATGTTAAATTATAACATTTTTCGGGTATGGTGTTATAATCAATCAGAAACAACCTAACCCCCTGGCCCCCTTCCCTTACTAAGGGAAGGGGGAAGTATTTAAAGAGGGGCTAACACCCCTCTTTAACACCTTGCTGTTTTATTCTAGGAGAGTCGAAGAGAGGCAGAGCCTTTCTTACCAAAAATCTTCCCTATTTTCCTTGAGGGAGAGAAGGATAATGGGGGCGGGAGTGTTAATGGATAGGCTAAAAAGCAGAAATCTGAAGCTAAAATCGAGTTTTTTAGAATTAAACAACCTATATAAACTAAGGGGGTAAGGATAATAAACAACCTCATAAATTATTAGGAGAACACATTAGTAATCTATGATCCGCAAATGCTTACCCGTTGATATTGGAAGAATATACTTCATTATAAACGAAGCCGCTAAAGCTTATGATGGTGTTATTCCTGCTGACCGTTATCACCAGCCTTATATGCCAATGGATGAACTTGAGCGGGAAATGAAACGCATGGCTTTCATCGGCTGGGAGGTAGAGATGGGGCTTGTCGGCGTGATGGGCTTAGAAAATGTTAAAGATGTTACCCTCATCCGCCATGCCTATATATTACCTGGGTGGCAGCAACAGGGCATCGGTAGTAGACTCTTGAACCACCTTAAGACTCTGGTTGTTACTCCTCGCCTGCTGGTGGGGACATGGGCTGATGCTTACTGGGCAATTGATTTCTACCAGAAACACGGCTTTACCCTGCTACCAGATAAGGATGAACTGCTTAAAACCTACTGGGATATACCCGAGCGCCAGATTGAAACCTCAGTAGTTCTGGGGTTAGATATAAAAAACAAGCCTGATTGAAGGGAGAACAATCAATGATGTTGCAACAGGCAAAAGAACAATTAAATAGCGAACCGTCACGATTCATTATTGAGCAAATTAAAGTGTTTGCCTACTCCAGCCCCCTTAACCGTATGCCTCCCGCCAGAGAAGACTTTATCTTTAACGAGCCACTGGTAAAATTTGCTGACGGTGACGACCCTATCTTCACCGAATACAAGACTATTATCGGCCCCACCCACCTTACCCCCAGGGAAGCACTGGCTAAAGCCTACAGCAAAAGTCCCGGAGATATGCGGGCACAAATCTCGGTGATAAGCTGGATTCTACCTATAACGGAAAAGACCCGTGAATCCAACCGCTACGAGACACGTGTCCCCAGCCGGCTTTGGTCTCACACCCGCTGGTTCGGGGAGCAGTTTAATGATGCTTTACGGAAACATGTAGCAGGACTCCTTAGCGAAATGGGATATCTGGCAGTAGCCCCAGCCATCCAGCCTTATCTAAAAATGGCAAGTAATGAGAAAGGACCATACTCTAACTGGTCGGAGCGGCATATTGCCTATGCTGCCGGGCACGGCACCTTCAGCCTTTCCGATGGCTTTATTACCGAGTGTGGTATCGCTCATCGCTGTGGTAGTGTGGTGACCAACCTCATACTGCCGGCAAATACGAGGACAGCTGAAACACCTTTCTCAAATTGTCTGTTCTACTTTGATGGTAGCTGTAAAGCCTGCATGAAGCGTTGTCCGGCCAGGGCTATTACTGAGGACGGGCACGATAAGGTGAAATGTGGAGCGTATCTGCGTGATATAGGCTACTCACGGGCTGCATTAAAAGAAGGATATGACATTGAAAAGAGTGTCTCTGGCTGCGGACTCTGCCAGGTTAAAGTGCCCTGTGAATACCGTATCCCAGCAAAGATACTTAAGAAGAAAACAAAGTAGCACCGGCTTCAAACCTGAGTAGTTCCGGAGATAGAGACGGTGGTCCCAGCCAATCCCCGGAATATTTATCTGTCCCTTCCGGTTGAAAATCCTTATAGCTCGGCTTCCAGAAGTGTTGTCGTATCCTGGACACCCTGAACACCACGTACCTCGCCAACGACTATCTTGGATAACTCAAAGAGGGTCTTGGCTTCAGCGATAGCTATGGCATCCCATTGACCGAAGACGAGGTTTACCTCCTGGATTCCATGAGTGGCGCGAATCTGGGACAGGGCATTGGCTTCAAGTCCCGGCACTAGCTTGATAAGAAGATAGCCTTTTACCATACGGCAGTATTATATTCCTTTGCGGGTTTTTTTAGCAAGTCTAACCTCACCCCCTTTATGGTAAGATGTTTTAGAGAGGGGCGAAGCCCCTCTCTAACTTATACGAGGTTGTCCGAGAATTGTGAAGTGTCATGCTTCGCTACGCTCCTCCAGAATGACATTTTCGGACAGTCTCAGGGGGATAGGTTATTAAAAAAAATGTTATATCTAAAATATCAAAAAATATCTTTGCTATATGATAAAATAC
>CAYOHA010000138.1:0-7154 GCA_964403625.1 uncultured Dehalococcoidales bacterium
AATAATCAGGGCAAGAAAGGCATTATTAAGTGAATCACGGTCGGGCAAACCAAAAGATACATTACTGGCACCTAATGTCTGATTTACCCCTAACTCAGACTTTACCTGCCTGATAGCTTTAAGGACCTCAGGTCCGGCATTGGTGTCGGCTCCTACAGCGAAGGCGAGGCAATCAATCACGATGTTTTCCTGGGTGATACCGACCGACTCAGCTTTTTGTATTATTTTATAAGCGATAGATACCCGTCGCTCTTTATTCTTTGGGACACCTTCATCATCCTGGACCAGACCAACAACGGCTGCTCCAAACTCTTTGACCAGGGGCAGGACTTTCTCTATGGAATGTGTTTCGCCACTTACAGAGTTGACCAGCGGTTTGCCTTTGTAAATCTTCAGCGCGGCTTCTAACGCTTCAGGATTAGCGCTGTCAATGCATAGGGGCACATCCACAGCCTCCATTGCTGCTTTGACCGCCTTAGGTAAGAAAGTGACTTCATCGACGCCAAAAGCACCCACATTAACATCTATCATATCTGCCCCGGCTTCAACCTGGGCAATAGCTTCTTTACGGATAATATCTTCAATAACGCCCGTTTTCAAAGCCTCGGCAAGTCTCTTATTAGCCGAGGGGTTGATACGCTCGCCAATAATAATTGTTGGCTGGTTATCACTGATGACTACTTCTTTCGTTGAACTGGTTACCCGAGTTTCCATAACTCCGCCTCCTATATTTTTATACACCATATTCTTTAACTGCTTCCCTCATAACACACAGGTTCTCTATAGCTGCCTGTCCTGCTGATGACGCCCCAGCCTAGGATATAAGCGCCGCCTTTACCACAGGCTTTATTTCTTCTGGAGTTAGCCTTCCCCAGTTCCTCTCTATCTATTGATTTCCTTTCTTTTTCCATGACTAATACGATATTGACCGAGGTAACTCGCCTCGATGAATGTCTGCTTGAATTCCGGGGTACTGGCTAATTCTATGTAGCGTGTTCGAGAAACGATAGCCTGGGCTTCTTCACGCTTGGTAAGAGAGAGTAGTGATAGTTTTGCTCCCATACCGGCGGCATTTCCTACCTGTCGGAAATGATCCAGTGGTAGTGCTGGTAAGAGCCCGATTGTTACGGCACTGGAAAGGTCAATATATGTGCCGAAGGCACCGGCAACTACAACCCTCTGGATATCTTCTTCGGAGAGGCTGTTTACTTCGAGAAGCAGTTGAATACCACTGCGGATTGCCGCCTTAGCCAGTTGTAGTTCTCGTATGTCCTTCTGAGTCATCACAATTGAAGTGTCTTTGCCTTCTTCTTCTCGCTCCACAATGACAAATTCAAGCTGGTTGTTAGTACCACGGATTCGGGGGTGTTTATCGGTAAACCGCCCGCTGTTGTCGATAGCTCCTGCCAGATAAAGTTGAGCCAGGGCATCCAGTACTCCCGAACCGCATATTCCTATTGGTGGAGCTTCACCGATAGTCTGATAGTTTACCGTATCCCCGATTATTCGGATCCGCTCTATCGCTCCTTTAGCCGCTCGCATCCCCTGTTTGATATGCCCTCCTTCAAAAGCCGGACCGGAGGCGCAGGAGGTTGAGGTTATCTCATCTCCATTAATCAGAGAAATTTCAGTATTAGTTCCGATGTCCAGTGAAATTGTCAGCCCCTTAACTTGACCCGAGTAAGTAACAAGTAAATCAGCTACGTGGTCGGCGCCAACAAAACCGGCAATGTTGGGCAATAAATGTATGTACGCTCCCGGAGCTAGATGTAATCCAAGGTCACGAGCCTTAACATCCAGAGCCATACTAACCGCAGCGGTAAAAGGGGCCAGGACAAGTTGCCTTACCGGGAGTCCAAGCAATAAATGGTGCATAGCAGTGTTGCCAACAATTACTGCTTCAACGATTCCGTCGATAGTAACGCCAGCTATTGTACAGAGGTTAATAGCCAGTTCGTTTAACTTGTCTATAACCAGTTTCTGTAGCCGAACACCTCCATCTGCCGTCTTCACAGCATAGTCAATGCGGCTGATTATGTCTTCCCCGTAACCAATCTGGGGATTCATAACTCCCTGAGAAGCAAGAGTCTGACCATTGCTCAAATCAGCTATATAGCCAGCTATTGTTGTCGTGCCCAAATCTATGGCTAGTCCTAACTGGCGGCTGGACTTCGGCCCTATAGCCACCAGTTCACCGTTACGGACTGAAACCCGGCATTCCCAGTCCAGGTTACGGATTTGTGGAGAAAGGGAACGCAGGACGCTGGTATCGATCTTACGACAGGATGCCTGATGTTTCTTATTCAATACCGCTAACAAGCGGTCAGCATCAGCCTGAGGGTCAGATAGAGACGGAGCAGTAAGCTTCAGGTGATAGGCTTTGACCGGAGGTTCCAGAGTGACTGCAACCTCAAGCCCCTCTAGATGTATCCGTTCTGAGGCACTCAATGACTCCGGTGGAATCACCACCTGGCAATCGCTGGTTGGAATTGTCTGGCAGGCAAGATGCCAGCCATCACCTAGTTCTTGTGGTGAAAACTCTTCTATCTCTTTGGGAGTTGGTTCTGATACGGTTCCACTCGTGACTTGAACCCGGCAGGTGCCGCAGGTCCCTCTTCCCCCGCAGATACTGCTGATGCCAATGCCCAGCCGGCGGGCACACTCAAGAAGCGATTCGCCGTCCTGGCATTCTCCCTTTCTACCTATTGGCTCAAAAACTACTGTATAATTACTCACGGCATTTGAATCTTCTTTATTTTATCGATATACGCCGTACTCTTTAGTAAAGTCGATCATCGCTTTGACATTTTCCGGATTAGCAAAATCAATGGGCATATTGGTCAGGATATAGCCGCCGTCTTTACCGCAAACATCAATAAGTTTTTTACAATAGTTTTTCACATCCTGGACTGTTCCTGTCTGTAATAGAGTTGAAGGTATGTCTCCCATAATGCACAGGTGACCGCCCAGAACCTCTTTCGCCTTGAACATATTGGTCTGGGCAAAATGGCAGAGAACCTTTCCCTTGGGAAATTCAAGCAGGTATTCCAGACGTGCATCCCATATCCCCTCTAAGAAAGGACAGGGTGTTATGCCTTTATCTATTAGAGCCAGAACAACCTTTTTGAATGATGGCCAGTAAAATTTTTCGAACTGTTTTAGGGACATAAAGCCGTCGGAGCCGCGGTGAAGAGCCATAAATGCTCGTGGATGGCCTTTAACTGGCGGCATCGCTTTTATCCTCTGAAGCGTGCTATCAAGCTGTTGTTCAACGAGTTCAAGTAGCTTGTCTGGTTTGCGAAACATATCAAGCATAGCTCCCTGCATACCACGCAAGAAATCTGAAATTCCATCAAAAGGTGCCCCTCCCCCGGGTCCATCATTTATCGGGAAACCCAGCTTCTTGAGTTCATTGCTGAATGTTGCCATCTTAAGCCGTATCTTAGCGTATTCCCGTCCGGCTTTCTGAAGAATCTCAATAGCCTGGGCAACCTCCGGTCTGGCGAGTGCCTCCCCCAGTACCAGTGCCCCGAAGGAACCAAATCCCAGTGACGATAGCGGTGGTAGTGTTTTGAAAGGCTCCATCACTCCAGCCGTACGGGGTAGGAGGGTTCGTAATATGAAATCGGACCTATCATCAAAATAATATTCATATTCGTCCGCTTTCATGGCTTCCATTTCGATAGCCTGATGACCGTAATTGGGGGAAACCCCATGCCCTGGCCACTTTTGCTGTTTCGGGTCAATAAGCTCCATTACAGCCCCGGGTGAGAACGCTTGTAGTGTCCAGAGCCCATCTGGCGCAAAATCAAGAACAGTCTTCTTATAAGCCGCTAACCATTTATCGAAGTCATACCAGGCGTCTTTACAGGTTATTCCGGTATACTTTGCCGGGAAATATCCGAAGGATAACAAGACGGGGACTCTATCAGGTATCTTCAACTCGATGGCATCACTAATCCTCTTGTCTCGTTCCTTATACAGTTCTTCAGGTGTTCTATCCATTGTTTCCTCTTTCCTCCAGTCACTTTTTAGCCGTTGATATACTCATCACTGCATTTATTCGATGAACACTGTTATAAGTGAGTGTTTTATGGGGTAAATATTACCTTGTTGTATCAACTATATCTACCGTATTCTTTGGTGAAGTCAATCATCGCCCTGAGATTTTCTGCCTTTACGTCATCTACGGGGCTTCTGGTTGACATGATGAAACCACCGCCTTTCCTAACTACATCGATAAGCTTCTTACAATAGTCTTTAACCTTCTCAACCATCCCTGCCTTCAGCAAAGAGCTATGATAGTTATAGAAGCATACTAAAAGGCTCTACCGCTTCGGAAATGCGAGGCAGATAGAGCCTTAGCATAAAGTCAGAAAGATCACCCAGGAAGACGTCGTATTCGTCTTCCTGCATCGCTTCTAGCTCGATAGCTTGGTGAGTATGATAGGGAGAAATATCATAGCCAGGCCATCTGAGTGACTTCGGATCAATATATTCTAGTATCCTCCCGGGAAAGAAAGACTGTACGCCGCCAATATCTGGCTGAAAGTCCAGGAGAGTTTTTTTACATGCCGCCAGCCACTTGTCATAATCATACCAGGCATCGGCACAGGATATCCCAGTATAATTCGCCGGGAAGTAGCTGAAGGCTATTTCAAGGGGAACTCTATCAGGTATTCTCAAATGGATGGCATCCGTAATCCGCTTATCTCTTTCTCTATACAGCTCCCCCGGCGTTTTCGCCACTTTGCTATCCTCCAAGCCACTGCTTGGCCAGTGCCACTGCCGTCATAGCATCTCTACCGTAGGCATCAGCACCCGAATACTTCCTTATCTCCTCATCAATTTGGCCGCCGCCAATCATTATCTTGACCTTATCCCGCAGCCCAGCCTTTTGAATGGCTTCGACAGTTTCCTTCATTGAATCAAAAGCCAGTGTCAAAAACCCGCTTAGGCCAACGATTGGTGCTTTGGTCTCTTTTATTTTATCGACAAATTTTTGAGCTGGTACATCTATCCCAAGGTCGTAAACTTCGAAGCCGCTGACATCAAGCATAAACACCACTATATCTTTGCCAATATCATGTATATCACCGGCTACAGTACCGATAATACACTTGCCAATGTGTTTCGTCTGTACACCTTTTGTCAGCTTTGGCTTGACAAGCTCGGTTACCTCCTTTAATATTTCGCCCGAATAGATAAGCTCGGGAAGGAAATACTCCCCTTTACTAAACCGCTCACCTACCGTCTGCATTCCCTTTTTACTCTCTTCAAGTATCTTTTGGGGATCTTCGCCGCGGTTCAGTTTTTCTTTGGTTAACCTCAAGGCATCGTTTTCCTTTAGTTCTGCAATTGCCTTCGTTAACTCACCACTCATTACTTTTTACCTCCTTCATATTTAGTGGTTTATCAACTGTTATCTATTTTACCATCAGATAACCTTAGTATATTACATCAAAACACCTGACCTCGTCTACATTTAATAAAAAAATAATTGGTCAATTACCTTTACCCATAACTTGTCATCTTGTCAGACAAGTTCTTTTTCTCAACGTGGTCTAATATACTCCATAGTCCTTGGTAAATTCTATCATCGCCCGGACATTCTCCGGTTTGGCTTTATCGATGACGCCACCACTGGTCATAATGAAGCCGCCATCCTTACCGGCAACATCTATAAGCTCTTGGCAATAGTTTTTTACTTCATCCGGAGTGCCGGTATTTAGCAGGCTAATGGGTACGTTTCCGGCAATACAGGCAATGTTACCCAGTACTTCTTTCGCTTTTCCCATATCGGTAAAGTCAAAGTGCCAGATTGTCTTGCCTCTGGGTATATCCTTAATCGTCTCCAGTCGACTATTATAACCGCCTTCGGCAAAGATAAAGGGGACCAGTCCTTCATTGACCAGACCCATAATTAGTTTTTTAAAAGTAGGCCAGTAAAAGGTCTGGTACTGTTCATTGGACATAAAACCGTCGGAACCCTTGTGCAGGGCTATAAACACCAGAGGTCTTCCTGAAGATAATGCTCCTTCTACACCCAGCCTTAGCATTAATGGTGTCAGCCTTTCCAGGGCTTCAAGAAGATTATCCGGCCGCTGGTACATATCCTTCATAATCCCTCTAGTCCCCCTAAGCGTATCGGCTAGTGCATCAAAAGGTGCTTTACTCCAACCACCGCCTATCAGGGGATACCCCGCTTCCACTATGGCTTTATTACAGGCAGAAACGGCTTTTCGCCACTTTACTGCTTCCTCTCCCGCTGCCATAAGCGTTTCCAGTGCTGACCGTACGTCCGGTCTACCATAGGAAACAAGGTAACCGCCGGTGAATGGCAATTCTATTAAATTGGTCAACGAGTCAAATCTTTTAAAAGGCTCCAGTGCTCCAAATATGCGGGGTAAGAAGTTTCTGAACAAGAAGTCGGATGGGTCCTGGATTAGGGCATCATACTCATCTGCCTTCATATATTCAGACTCAACGCACTGGTATGGTGTGTCCGAAGGAGTTCCGTGACCGGGCCAGAGGTATAGCTTATAGTCAAGTATCTCAAATGCTTTCCCCGGACCGGGAATTGCCGACCCGCCGTGCACATCTGGCTGCAAGTCAAGGATATAGTCTCTCCAGGCTGAGACTAGCTTGTCGTAGTCATACATTGCCTCTTCTGGTGATATCCCTGCATAGTAGGCAGGAAAAAAGCCGATATTTGCATAGATTGGAATTCTATCGGGCACTTTCAGCTGGACAACATCCTTAATCCTGGCTACCCTCTCGCGGTAAGTCTTTTCTGCTTCTGGACTGACAAAATTTATCTTTTGTTTTGTCGCCCAGGAATCGAACATCCTCTCCAGTTTTTCATCAGGAGATAGCTTCACCCACTTATCATCAATACCACTCATCTTCAGTGTATTCTATCCTGAAGAAAGGAAAATAGTCAACGACTGTTACCTGCTCTTTTAATCACCTTTTAAATATGCTTTCTCTTCACCTGTTAGAAGGAATTTGAACCAAAAACAGGTAAGATTACTGAGTAGAAATGGTCAGAGTAAAAAATTATTCAATAATATCCTAAAATACTATTGACTTTTTCATATGAAATATTCTATTCTGCATTTAAAAAAAGGAGGTAGGTTCAAATGCAGGCGTAT
>CAYOHA010000139.1:0-3750 GCA_964403625.1 uncultured Dehalococcoidales bacterium
CCGCACATCAAAAAGTTTCTGGCCGGCGTGAGCAAGACTTAGTGCCCTTTTCCAGGAGGTGAGGATACTATTTAGTTCTTGGGGTGCTAGTGGCGTATCTGGACTGCGCCATCAAAGAGTTCCGCGAGATGAAGATGCAGCCGTCCTTGGAGCGGGCGCTCAGGCATAAGGACATACTCAAGGCATGATTATCGATAGCTTAACTTGTTAGCGCTAATTTCTTTAAAATCAACAATTGATATACATAAGTGATTAGGGAGCGATAATTTAATGAAAAGTATAGTTATTTACTACTCACAGACAGGAAATACCAAAAGAATTACCGAGGCAATACACTCGGGGATGAGCCCGCTAACCGAGAAATGCGAAATTGCCCCGTTGAGAGAAGTAGATACCCGGGAACTGCCCAACTACGAGTTGATTGGTCTGGGCTCTCCCGTAATAGGTTTTCGAGAGCCTGTAATTATAACGGATTTTATTAACGGCATGCCTTCTCTGAAAGGCAGGTACGGTTTTTCTTTCTGCACTCATGGGACTTCCCCTGGTGGCTACATAGCCAGGACAGTAGCAGCATTAAGAAGGAAAGGTCTGATAATTACCGGTTGGAATGATTGGTATGGCAGTGTTTTCATTCCATTTTTCTCCAAACCATATTACACTGATGGCCACCCCGATGAAGTTGACCTGAAAGAGGCAAAGGATTTCGGTAAGGAAATCGTGGAGCGCAGCCGGAGGATATCCAAGGGTGAAGCCCATCTCATCCCCAGGTTGCCGAGAAAGGAAAAATACAACAGACTCTATGGAACACCGCCGATGGAAGTCCCTGAGGAAATAAGAAAGGCCCAAGAGGATATACGTAAGCTCAGACCCAGGTTAATTATTGAAAAATGTAAATATCCCAAATGCTCCATATGCATGGATAATTGCCCCACACACAGCATTAACTTGTCCGAATCATCACCGATTTCCTATCAGACCTGTGGTCCCTGCATGCTCTGGCTCTGTGAGCAGCTTTGTCCTACTGGTGCCATCGAGGTAGATTGGGAACCTATGGATAAACTGGAAGATATTATTAAATCTCACTATAGTCGACTCGCTGAACCATTGCAGACATTTAAAGACCTCCGCCGCTTTAGGAGTCTGGTATCGCTTGCAGAAGAGGGACAGGATAAACCACTATATAAGATTAAGCAGCACCCGCGGCTAATAATTCGTGATGGTGTGGTAAGATTGCGTCGCTAGCCAAGATTGTTCACATGTTACAATCTGAGTTAATGCTACCGCGTAAGATAATCATCTACCAAGCCGGGATAAAAAACATTCAAAAGAAGACACTTCCTGCCCCTTGAAGTAGCAAGAGGCTTGTCCGTGCAGTTACTACGGCAGATTATCATCCCCATGTCAGGCTATAATAAAGAAAACAAGAAAAAACACGGGTCACAAAACATCTAAATGTGTGATGTGACGAGTAATATTGCACATTCCTGACATTTGTGCAATCTCCCCCAATTAAACAATAAGTCACATGTGATATTTCCAAAATAGCTACTAACACTTTGTCCCCTTGATAAAAGAAAATATGTGAAAAACAAGAGTGGTAATATATATCCTCGTAGTATAAACAACATGGCAGATTGCGAAAAGGTATTTTTACGTGTAGACTGTAATTGTTCATGGTGGGTGAGGAGTATGAAAAACACCGTAAAAGAGAACAACTTGGCTGATAAAAGTGTGAAAGAAGCCGCAGGAATTGCCAGTGGTGTCAGTGAGACCGAACTCCGCGAATTGGCTCATAAGCTCAGCGAGCGTGTCAAGGAACTCAATTGCCTCTACGGCATATCCAGGCTGGTCGAGGACAGTAATTTATCGGTTAATGAAATCCTTCAGTGTGTCGTTGACCTTATTCCCCCGGCGTGGCAATATCCCGAAGTCACCTGCGCCTGTATCAAGCTGAAGAATAGTCGATTCAAAACGGCAAACTTCAGAGAAACGAACTGGAAACAGGCTGAAACCATAATGGTTAACGGTGAACGGTTCGGGACTATCGAAGTATATTACCTGGCAGAAAGACCAGAAAGCGATGAAGGCCCTTTTCTCAAGGAGGAGCGAAATTTAATCTATGTTATCGCTGAAAGACTGGGGCATATCATTGAACACAAATTAGCGGAAGATAGCCTGCAATCATTGTACCAAGAGGAGAAGAAACTACGTGAAAGACTGCAGGCAGAAATGCAGGGGCGAATTGACTTTACCAGAAACCTGATACATGAACTGAAGACGCCATTAACGTCACTGGTAGCCACCAGCCAATTGCTGTTTGAAGAAGAACGGAATAAGAAGCTGGGGAAGCTAACACAGTATGTCTGGGAAGGCGCTAACAATCTGAATAACCGGATAGATGAACTTCATGATGTAGTCAAGGGCGAGATCGGGACACTTGAACTCAATTTAAAACCGCTTAATCTCGGGGAATTGCTGGTTTCTGTGGTTGAGGAAACAAGAGCCCTTGCCCGTCAGCATGGTATTTCTATCAATCTGAAACTGGATGAATCGCTCCCTGAGGTATATGCGGACCCGGTGCGGGTTCGGCAAATTATACTTAACCTGCTTAATAACGCCTTTAAATATGCCCCCGAAGGTGGCAAGATTAATATTGGGGTTACCACAAAATCCAATTCCGTGAGGTTGGAGGTACGTGACCGTGGCCCGGGTATCCCTGAGCATGTACAGCAGCATCTTTTTGAACCAGGCTATCAGATGGTTCACCCTACGAAGCACTCCGGTGGATTGGGTATTGGTTTAGCCCTGTGTAAGTTGCTTATTGAGCTTCATGGCGGTAAAATCTGGGTCAAAAGTCAACCGGGTAGGGGCTCCAGCTTCTTCTTTACACTGCCTTTACTGAAAGAAGTATAGAGAAAAAGCCAGGTAAATACGGGGAACTATGAAAGTATTAATAATTGAAGATGAAAAAAGCATCATTGATGCGATAAACGTTGCCTTCGAGTTCCGCTGGCCAGACGTGCAATTAATTGCCAGCACCATGGGCAAGAAGGGTGTCCTTCTGGTCAGGAAAGAGTCTCCGGATATCGTCATTCTTGACCTGAATCTCCCTGACATCAGTGGCTTTGAAGTATTGAAGGAAATTCGGAAATTCTCAACAATTCCGGTAATTATCCTCACCGTAAGGTCTGATGATGAAGATATGCTGAAGGGCCTCGAAGCTGGCGCTGACGACTATATTATTAAGCCCTTCAATTACATGACCTTGTTGGCGAGGGTAAGGGCTGTTCTTCGTCGAACCGAAGCTATTCCTTTTGTGGGTAAACATGATAATGCAGTAAACGCTCGAATAAAAATTGACTTTGTGAATCAAAAGGTCAAAGTTGACAACCGGTTGATAAAGCTAACACCCGTCGAATATAAGCTGCTGGCTCTCTTGATTAAGAACCATAACCAGATTGTAACCTACAATAAAATAACTGACGAGGTGTGGGGAAAAGATTACGTAGGTCAAACTGAGAATATCCGGATATGTATCCGCCGACTGCGCAAAAAGTTACAGGACAGTCCGCCAAATATGATAATCAACAAGCGCAGCTCGGGTTACATGCTTAAAAGTTAAAAGCGGTATATTATCAATTATTCCACTCTATATACAAAAATCATGTATTATTGTTTTTAATAGTTACATTATCGTAACACTGTTAAGTATTGACAACATTTACTCTTCTACGTTATAGTAGGTTAACG
>CAYOHA010000139.1:3850-4932 GCA_964403625.1 uncultured Dehalococcoidales bacterium
GTAACACTGTTAAGTATTGACAACATTTACTCTTCTACGTTATAGTAGGTTAACGGTAAGTCATTACCGTATCTTTTTAATTTTATGGTTTTTAAAAATCAAGACGTAGACCGTAAGGTATTTTCCATACTGAAAGTCCTGGGCAATTCCAAGCAGGCGCTGGGGTCAAGGATTATTGCCAGGTACCTGACAGACCTTGGCATCGCACTAAGTGAGAGAGCCGTAAGATATCACCTCAGATTAACGGATGAAAGAGGACTGACAAGGCTGGTGGGCAGGAGAGACGGTAGGATAATTACTGACATTGGGCTATTAGAGCTTAAGAGAGCGTTAGTAAGTGATAAAGTGGGTTTTGCTTTCTCAAGAATCGAGTCACTCGCCTTCCAGACCAGCTATAACTGGAATGACCACACCGGTTTCATACCGGTTAATGTTTCCTTATTCTCTAAGGAAAATTTCCCAAAGGCATTGAAAATAATGAGGCATATCTTCCGGGCGGGATTATGTGTCAGCGACCTGGTAGCAGTAGCCAATGAAGGAGAAACTCTCGGTGACATGATAGTCCCCGAAGGGAAAATAGCATTAGCTACTGTTTGCAGTATTGTGGTTAATGGTGCCCTGTTGAAGGCTGGAGTACCTGTAGACTCAAGATTTGGCGGCATACTGCAAATACAGGAGTACAAACCACTGCGTTTTACGGAACTGATTAATTATGCCGGTAGTTCCCTGGACCCCTCAGAAATATTTATCAGAGCTAAAATGACATCCGTTACCAAGGCAGCCGAAAACGGCAACGGCGATATATTGGCCAATTTTAGAGAAATACCGGCTGTCTGCCGTCCTGTAGCTGACGAGGTGGTATCTAAGCTCAAGGATGCCGGCATTAGTGGTCTCTTCTTGATGGGTAACATTAGCGAGCCGGTCTGTGAAATTCCGGTTGACCTTAATCGGGTCGGGGCAATCCTTATCGGTGGTCTAAACCCGGTGGCCGCTGCCCAGGAGGCCGGCATAGAGAGTGAAAACCATGCCATGAGTGCCCTGATAAACTATCAAAGACTTGTGAAGGTTGACGATATATAGAA
>CAYOHA010000139.1:5032-7119 GCA_964403625.1 uncultured Dehalococcoidales bacterium
GCTGAGTGAAACTCAGAAATTCATCAATGACTTTTTTAAGTGTATTAAAAAGGAGAAAAGCAAATGGTAAGAGCTTACGCGAACCACGCAGTACAAAAGACCCGGGAAAATCCCTTCGATAACGTAAAAAAGCAGGTAGATAAGTGCGCTGAAATCCTCAATTTGTCCCCGGAAGTAACGGCATTACTCAAGAGCCCATTGCGTGAACTACATATGTCCTTGCCAGTTCGCATGGATGATGGCTCTACTAAGGTATTTCAGGGCTTTAGAGTTCAATATAACGATGCACGCGGTGCCGGAAAAGGGGGCATTCGTTTCCATCCGGAAGAAACTATTGAAACTGTCCGCGCTCTGGCAGCCTGGATGACATGGAAGTGTGCTCTGCTTGACCTGCCCCTGGGTGGAGCCAAGGGCGGGATTATCTGCAATCCGAAGGATATGTCCTCCGGCGAACTGGAACGTCTTAGCCGTGCCTATATCCGGAGCGTTTACCCGTTTATTGGCCCTGAGAAGGATGTCCCAGCTCCGGATGTGTATACCAACCCGCAGATTATGGCCTGGATGACGGATGAATACTCCGTTATCGCTGGTAAACCGCAATTCGGCGTTATCACTGGCAAACCATTATGCATCGGCGGCTCCCCCGGCAGGGGCGATGCTACCGCCCGAGGAGGGATGTACACCATCCGCGAAGCAGCCAAGACTCTCGGTATTGACCTCAAGAAAGCTACGGTAGCCATTCAGGGGTATGGTAATGCCGGTTATTATGCCGCTAAATTATGCCAGGATATGTTTGGTTGTAAAGTAGTCGCTGCCTGCGATAGTAAGGGCGGGGTATATCATGAAGACGGAATCGACCCCAGGAAGGCTTTTGAGTGCAAGCAGGCCAGCGGTACAGTATGCAGCCTCCCGGGTGTCGAGAGTGTCTCCACCGAGGAAATTCTGGCTCTGGATGTGGATATCTTAATACCGGCCGCTATCGAAAACGTCATTACCGCCGAGAACGCTGATAGCATCAAAGCTAAAATTGTTGCCGAGCTGGCTAACGGACCCACCACCCCGGAAGCCGATGATATCCTGTTTGCCAACGGGGTTCATGTTATACCTGATTTCCTCTGTAATGCCGGGGGTGTGACCGTCTCTTACTTTGAGATGGTGCAGAACGCTTATATGTACTACTGGGACGAGGCTGAAGTCTATGAAAAGCTTGACAAGCGGATTACCGCAGCCTATCACTCGGTCCTTGATACGAGCCACCAGTATAACATAAACATGCGACAGGCTGCCTATGTGGTCGCCGTCAGCCGTGTTGTTGAAGCGATGAAGTCCCGCGGCTGGGTCTAGGCGATTTATTCATTCTTTAAGGAGATAGTGTCTCAGAGAGACCTTAATAGTTTTAGTATAAATCAACACTACTCAGGAGGAAAATATGCCAGCTTGTCAAAATAACGAAGGATGTCTCACGGGCAACTGTGATTTTTGCAGCCAGAAGACAGATTGCATATTTCTATCAATCCTCAAGAAAGTTACCAGACTGGAGAGTATTATAGAGAAACTAACCAGCCAGACTGTACAAACCAGACTGGTATCTGATTAGCCGTAAGTGAAAAACTGTATTTTAATATACAGAATTATGCCCTTGTTTATCAATTCTATCGGGCTGAGATTAGCCTGGTGGTAAGATATATTAGCCAGACTTTCCAGGGATGTATCAATGTCAAAGAGCCAACTTCGCAAGATGGCCTACAAATATATCAAGGGACAAATAGGCAAGTCTCACGGCTTGTCTGTTCATGCCGATTATTCGCCAGTTATCCCTCTGGACGAACTCATGCTGCTCAAAGAGGGTCTGGCTGACCCTTCTACTGAGCTGGTAGCTTCATTGAAACAGTTACTCCAGGGTTCTATTTCGGAAGCCGAGATTGATGCACATCTCGTTGCACCATTCGTGAAAATCTTGTAATATAGTCCGAAGACATCCTTCCGGAAGGAGACCCTATTCATGCCCAGACATGATGATATAAAGAAGGTGATGATTATCGGGTCTGGTCCGATTGTTATCGGCCAGGCCTGCGAATTTGACTACT
>CAYOHA010000140.1:0-7107 GCA_964403625.1 uncultured Dehalococcoidales bacterium
CTTCAGACATGTGTGGACTCCCGACGAACATCTTTTTCATACAATAATAATGAACTCCTTTCTGAAGGGCAGTGTGGTTGATGAGAGCTTGTGGTATGTAGACTGGAGTAGGAAAAATGGGATGCATTATCCTGGGACATGACACTACAAAGCGGCACGGGCATTACTTTTAAGGTGCGAGCATCCGACATTTCATTTACCGAAGATGCGGTGACTCCCTTATGGGTGTCTGTCGGTGAAGCCCCTCCGGTAATTTCAAGCCTTCCTGCTGGTAGATACAAACAGTGGCAGGCAACACTGACTACCTCGGATACTTCTAAAACACCGATTTTACATGAGGTTAGAGTCTATTATCATTGATTGTAAAGAGTGGAATTTGACAATGGCGCATAGAAAAAAAGCTGTATATTTCGCGAAATTAGGTCTAGTCCTAATCGTGGTGTTTACCTTGGTTTGTTTTCTACCTATTACAAGTAAGGCTCAAGATGCTACTATAGACCTGGTACTTAGTGGAGAAGGAGCCACTAGCTGGCAGGCATCCAATATCAAGCCAGGAGAGAGTGGTACGAGCACCACGACACTTCATAATGCCGGATATAGGGATGGGACCGTTAACATATGGATAAGCGACGTTGTGAATACCGAGGGGGCAAATCCCGAATCAGAAACAGGTAATACCGCAGAACCGGGTGATTTGGGCACAAATCTGCTCTTCAACATCTCGTCCAGTAGACTTACGACCAATATCGGTCTACCAGCCAAGATAGACAACATGCCCCAAAGCGTTTCCGGTTCTAACTACTTGAAGATAGACCAGCTGAATTCTGGCGAAACATTAGTAGTTGAATGGCAATGGAAGTTACCAACAGAGACGGGCAACGATGTTCAAAGCGATAGCTTGTCTTTTTCCATAAACTATTGTCTCGAGGAGTTAATTGGTCAAGACGGAGAGTCGGATAATAGTGGTTCACCATCAGATCAGATGCTACCAACACCTATACCGACACCAAATCATATACCTACACCTACACCAACTGATACCCCAATAGCAGAGCCACCGTTAACCACTACTCCTCCGCCCGTAACATCAGCAGGACCATCGCCTACACCAGATATTCCAACCGCAGGAGCTAGCTGGCCATTAATTGTAGGTGGTGTAGGAGGGGTAATGGCCGTCGCTTTGTTAGTTTATTTCTTGAAAAAAAAGCGTGCCCGATAATGGGCTGGATATTTAGTTTGTAATATACCTCTGAGATACAACGAACAGTCACAGGTGAAGATTTTTCATTATCACTCAAAATTTGTTACATGTTATTCTTATGACTTTGATATTTGATACATTCACCCTTTTCAATACAATTTCCGAAACAGAAAAAAGTAGCCTACGGATTTTACAATTGAGGTAGCCGCGATTTTGTGTTATCCTAAGAGGAACCACAGTCAGCTTGTATCTGGTGTTTTGACTGGGATAATATAATTTTTTACATTCTTACTTATGACCAAAGTTTATCTCTCACGTATCTTCTCCTTATTTGGCATTCTAGCGCCGCCCACAATAATTATCGTCATTATAGTGGCTGGACTGTTAACTCCAGGCTATAACCAACTCGCAGACACGATCAGTAGTCTGAGCGAGCAGGGAAGTAAGACTCCTCAATTAATGACCGTCGGCTTCGTCGTGTATGGAGTGCTCATCATCGGTTTTTCTTATGCACTCTATCTCAAACTCAGGCATGGTGTTAAAGCTCATGTAGCATGGTTCATGTTAACGCTATATGGTATATGTATGATTCTTGCTGGCGTATTCCAGGATAGTCCTGCCGGAAGTAACGCCGACCTTAACACTGAAGGAATTATTCATAATGCAGTAATTATCACATCTTGTTTGTCAATACTCTTCGGTATGTGGATGTTCGCTGGTAGCGTATATAAAAAACCTTCGTGGTTCGGCTTTACCTGGTTTACCATTGCCGCGTCGTTTATGGGGCTGGCATTATCGATAATTTTCATCGTGCAGTCATACGTACCTTTTGCGGGATTATTACAGCGGTTCTTCTACTGCATAATACTTACTTGGATAGAAACGGTTTCTATATGGCTTTTTCGGTTATCGTTCAAGCCTTAGAGATCTGTCATTTGTAGTTTCCCAAATCTCTTTAAAACCTTTTAACTGGAATGTATCCTCACCTAGCTAATGCGATTTACTTATGCTAAATAAAGATATACGAGATGTCACGAAATAGCATAAAGTTCAACCTTTGATTGTATGATACAGCTTAAAATAAACCCCCACAAAATCTACGATTTTGCGGGGGTTTATTAATTACGAAACAGAGTTGAATTACTCAGTTTAAAGCCAGTAACATTGTGCGTCTGCTGTTAGCTGTGATAAAATCTTACTTTGTGTTTGTCAAAGATAGTTACGGCAAAATTGAATAGAAAACATTCTCTCTATGACAGTTTAACCAACTCAAACTGACAGCCAGCAATACGATGGACAGATTTCGGATTTCTTCACTAAGAGGGGCAGCATACGATCGGGACTGGACTCAGGGTAGCATCATCCACAACCTCTGGTCTCTTTCCTGGCCAATGATTGTCACCACCAGTCTGATGATGATTGGTCCCACTATCGATATGATATGGGTAGGGAAGCTTGGTTCAGGCTACATTGCCGGCGTAGGAGTTGCCGGCATGATCGTTATGATGGTCAACTCGTTTTTGATGGGACTCTTTACCAGCCTGCGAGCTCTGATATCCCGGGCTATTGGTGCCGGTGATGACCAGGGGGCTATTCACGCCGTTAGGCAAGCTTTCGTCATTGGTATCACCTTCTCTATAATTACGGCAATGATAGGCTTTTTCCTGGCCGAACAGATACTCGCTCTGACAGGAGTCGGGGCTGATGTTATTAGTCAGGGAGGAGTTTACCTGCGGATAAGTTTTATCGGTATGATAGTAATGTCCATTCGTATGCTGTCTGATGCTACGATGCAGGCTTCAGGTGATGCGGTTACCCCTATGAGGATAACCATTTTTTACCGTCTCTTTCATGTAGCACTTTGCCCCTTCTTGGTCTTTGGTTTGTGGATATTTCCTCGTCTTGGTGTAAGCGGTGCAGCCTTAACCCAGGTAATCTCCCAGACCTTGGGAACTGTCCTGGGGTTATGGTTTCTCCTTACTGGGAGATCGCGAATCAAGTTAAACTTCAATAATTTTCACCTTGATTTCGGTCTTATGTGGCGTCTAATAAAAATCGGTATTCCGGCTTCCGTTATGAGTATTCAGAGCAGTCTCAGCCAACTCATCATTTTAAGGTTTATTAGTTCCTTTGGTACGCTGGCGGTTGCCGCTCATTCACTTAATCAGAGGGTAGAAATGTTCTTTTTTATGCCACCTTGGGGACTGGGTATGGCTGCTGGTGTACTGGCCGGACAAAACCTGGGAGCACAGCAGCCGGAACGGGCAGAAAAAACAGGCTGGCTGGCTGCAGGCTTGGTCGAAGGCTTTATGGTCATCTGTTCAGTAATGTTATTGTTCTGGGCAGAAAGTGTAGTTCATATATTTAGTTCTGATCCTGGAGTGGTAACGATAGGTGCTACCTTCCTCAGGATAGCTACTGCCGGGTATCTGGTTATGGGCGCGGTTATCTCTTTCCAGCAGTGTATCTCTGGTGTTGGTGATACTTTAATGCCAATGCTACTTTCCTTGTTACTTTCCTGGGGGATACAGATACCCCTGGCCTACTTTTTACCGCGAATAACTGACCTTGGTGTTTATGGAGTACGCTGGGGCCTTGTGGCTGGTATACTGGTAGGAGCGATCGCTTATACGGTATATTTCCGATTGGGGAAATGGAAGAAAAAGGTTGTGTAGGACAAGTCAAATTATCCAATAGGGTATAGCGAGAATTGGTTTTTCCCTTATAAAGAGTTGGTTTTTCCGCCGGTGGCTCGTTCCTTAAAACGTAGAGCGTCAACAATAATTGAAGCTGCTGCCTCGAAGTCGAAGTATTTTGTATTTATAACAAGGTTATAATGGATAGGGTCTTCAAGCTCAGCGTGAAAATACTTTTTAATAAATGCTTTAGTACTCTTATCAGACCGTTCTATCTCTTGTTTGGCAGCCGCTTCCTCTAATTTCAAGCTTTCTATCACCCGCTTCAGCCTGATCTCCAGCGGAGCTACTACTAGGACATGAAGCACTTCAGGATAGTCCCTTAAAGTAAACTGGCTACCACGCCCGCGGATTACAAGCGAATGACTCTTAGCCAGTTCTTTGGTAACAGACTCAAGTGCCTGTAGATAACGAGTATCGTCCAGCGGTATCTGCCAGGCAGGCAGACTGACACCCTCAAAGGCAGCGGGTACACCTACACCCACGAAGGCTGACGGGATTCCCCCGCTTTCAAATGCTGTGGTGTGTCTTAAAGCTTCTGTAATCCGCCCTATCAGACCGCTGGGAGGTGTTTCTTTCTTTAGAACGTCCTTCTCATCCCGGCGTAGTCTTGCTGCTACTTCAGCAATGATTTCTCGGTCAACATAATCGATACGAAGATCATCAGCTACCAGCTTCCCGATTTCAGACGCCCCGCTCCCAAGCTGACCTCGAATTGTTATTACAGGCATTGCGTCTCCCCTTGTTTAGCTTTAGGATTATCTATTATACCCCAGCTTACAAGACCAGGAAACCTCGAAATATATTCTGTAGATAAAAAATAATAGCAGATTATTAAGACAACAGCAATAGATATTAAATAAATAAATTATTTTTTATCTCCTATTCTACAAATGTATAAAGACATAAAACTGATCTGCAATAAAGTAATTAAATTATACCAAATTAGCTTTTTCAAGGTTACTTGATAATAAAGTCAATTAAGAAGCTGTTGGGCTGGAAAGGCTGTCTAAAAGCTCCATTCCCGACCTGATTGGCCTGTGTGCAGGCACAGAATCCAGAACCCTGTTTTCAGATTCAATACTGGATTACCGCTTTCGCGGTAAAGGATAAATCAGTATTTATGTAATATTTTCAGAAAACCTGGAAGCATCTCAGGATGGAACGACTAGATTCAATAGTTAAATAATTTGTGTATTTTCGAGGGAAACTCGATAAAAAGAGTAAATCTCTCTTGAAAAAACTGGTAAAATTACCGCTATAAAGTAGGACTCTATAGAAGGCATAGTTAATTCTTTAGACAATCAGATGGTACTTTGTGGTAGAATGCTATTAATTATAATAGAATCAGGCTTAACTCTAGACTAGACCATTCGGATTTGATAGGAGGTGTATTATGGGAATGGTGGTTACAATGGGGGCAATGCTCCAATGTAGTTTCGGGCTTGCACCCAGTTCTTTAGTCGTAACCCCAGAGAATAGGGTGATGGATCATAGTACGCCTGTGGCTACTATTATGGATTTCGTCCCGATGAAAAATATTATGCCTTTTGGTATGTGCCAAGCTCCAACTAACCCTACGTTTATTGCAGCCACAGCCGCTAAACTTGGAGTACCAACACCTGTTCCCTGTGTGCCTGTCACAACTGCGCCATGGGCACCGGGTTCGCCTACGGTGATGGTCGGCAATAAACCGGCTCTGAATAATATGAGTAAAGCGATGTGAATGTGGGCTGGAGTAATCAGTGTGATTACTCAGAAACCCTCGGCAATGGTTCCTTAACATACCGATGTTTGTTTTCGGTTCCTATTCTGTTTGCAAGCTGTTAATTATCAGGTTCGCCTTAACATGTAAAATAGGACTAGTACTGAAGATAAGGTCAGCAGTAGCTCATTTTACAAAAAAGAATAATATTAGTCAGGGGAAAACCGTAGCCACTATTCCCAATAAACCCTCCAGAGAAACGATGAGGAGTCTAAGAGGGGAGAAGTAATTATGCCACGTGAGTATGCTCAAGCCGGAGTAGACTATACCAAGATTGAGCCATTCAAACAGGCGATGCTGGCAACAGGGAAGCGTACTCTAGCTTTTCCTAATCGGCGTAAAGTCTATATTAACCAGAAGGCGGGTGATGCCTTTGAGTACCGCGGCAAGCGCCAGCCATTGTGGTATGTAGTTCAAGAAGGCCTTGGAAATAAAAACTGGATAGCCGAATGGATGTACCAGCACACCCGTACAGGAAGAACATACTACGAAGGTATCGGCATAGATACTGCCCTGATAGCAGCAATTGATTTACTCCGGCGCGGGGCGCTGCCGGTGGTTTATACTGACGAAGTGGCTGCCGGGGATAGCGATTGGTTTAACGACGAATTGCGGGCTAAAACCCTTGCCGAAAGTTTTTATCAAACTTGTAAATCCTGCGGGATGGCACTGGTGGGTGGGGAATCACCATCTCTCCGGTACCTGGTTAAAGCTGAACCGCCGGTTAAAAGTGCTCCTTCTTTAAGCGGCACCGTAATCGGTATTATTGATCCGCCGGATAGACTTATTACTGGACATGAGCTTCAAGTGGGCGACCATATTATTGGCGTAACTTCGTCCGGCATCCATGCGAATGGGATATCATTAGTGATTAAAAGGGCTTTGACCTTAAAAGACCAGTTCCTCCATATCCTTCCCAATGGACATTCTCTTGGAGAAGAAGCTCTTATTCCAGCCCGTTCCTATGTAGCGTTGGTTGAAGCTCTGCTTGATGACAGAATGAATATTCATGCGTTTCTTCCAGGCACCGGTGACGGAGTTGGAAAAATTGCCTTTGACAAACGACCGTTCACTTACCGGATCCGGCGCTGGGTAGAAGTCCCGCCTCTTTTCCAGTTTATGCGAGAGCTCGGTGTGACTTTGGAAGATTGCCTAAAGACTTTTAACTGGGGGATTGGCCTTTATATCTTTGCCTCCGAAGAGTCGGTTGAAAAGATACTTAAGACTGGTCAAAAAGCAGGATATGAACTCTATGACCTGGGAGAGGTTGAAGAGGGAGACCGTTGTGTAATCTTTGAGCCTGAAAAAATCACCCTTCCACCGCCGGGTGAGTAAACTATGTGAGGGGAATTCTGGAACTTTAATAATGATTATGGTGAGCCGCCAGGGTCTCGAACCCTGAACCTGCTGATTAAGAGTCAGCTGCTCTACCAGTTGAGCTAGCG
>CAYOHA010000141.1:0-7052 GCA_964403625.1 uncultured Dehalococcoidales bacterium
AATCCAGATTGATATAATTAGGCACGATTTCTGGATTCCCACTTGCGTGGGAATGGTAAAAAAATAAAAAGACAGCACTTATGATACAAAGCTGCTAGGGCGACTGAGGAGCATAGATTATTAGTGAGTAAATTTCAAACTGTTGGGCTTGGGGCGCTGAATATGGACTACCTGTATAAGGTAGAACGTATCCTGGACGACGGGGAGGCGGTAGTTAGAGAATCAACTTTTTCTCCCGGTGGATCAGCCGCCAATACCGTATATGGGCTAGCCAAACTCGGAGTGAAAACAGGCTTTGCCGGTGTTGTCGGTGATGACGACGACGGCAGGATATTACTTGACGATTTTCAAAAAAATGGTGTAGATACCAGTAAAATCAGGATCAAAGAAAAATCTAAGACAGGCTCCGTATTTTGCCTTAGCGACAATCAGAGCAAGCGCTCGCTATATGTTCTGCCCGGTGCCAATAATCTGCTGACAATGGACGACCTGGATACTGACTATATCAATCAGGCAGAAATACTTCATATTTCATCCTTTGCTGATGATAGGCAATTTAATGTATTACTCGAATTGATGAATAAAGTAAGTCCAAATATTATAATCAGTTTTGCTCCAGGAGCAATATTCGCGGTTAAGGGAATAAAAATCCTTGCCCCGATATTGAGTAAAACCCTTGTATTATTTACTAACCAGAATGAATTACAGCAATTGACCGGACAGGATATTACTGCCGGGACTGAAAACTGCCTCAAACAAGGGTGTAAGATTGTTGCGGTTACTCTGGGCGGAGGTATGAAAATAAAAAATGTAACGGCTACCGGTTATATTAGAGATGCCAACAGCGAGTATATAATCAAACGTAGCGGTAGAAAGTTTGTATCTATTACTGATACCACTGGTGCTGGGGATGCCTTTGCGGCTGGATTCCTATATGGTTTGATTAACAAAAAGCCACTCGATGAATGCGGATGCCTTGGAGATATTGTTGCCCGGTTTTCAATTCAGAAAATAGGGGCGCGAGCAGGGCTACCAAATCTTAAGGAATTAAACCAGCGATACCACGAGATATACAGGAAGGATTGACTTCTGATACAAACATTTAGGCTGGTATAATACCATGTTTCTTGTGGGGTCTGTCTTCTTTTTTATCTATTATCAGCTCCAGAGCTTCTATTAGCCTCGGTCTTGTCTGCTCTGGGTCAATTACGTCATCAATGTGTAAATGCTCGGCTGGCTTGTATGGATTGGCAAACTCCTCACGATATTGCCTGATTTTTTCCTGCAGTAACTTCTCGGCGTCTTCAGCTTTTTCCAGTTCCCTCCTGAATATTATCGGGGCGGCCCCCTCTGCCCCCATTACCGCCAGCTCGGTACTGGGCCAGCAGAAAACAAAATCAGCACCCAAATCTTTGCTGCACATTCCGAGATAGGAACCGCCATAAGCTTTCCTGATAGTAAGGGTTACTTTAGGAACTGTAGCTTCCGAATAGGCATAAAGCATCTTTGCCCCGTGCCGGATAATACCACCCCACTCCTGGTCAGTCCCGGGCAGGTATCCGGGAACATCAACCAGGTTAATAATGGGGATATCGAAGGCATCACAGAACCTGATAAACCGAGAAGCTTTGTCACTGGCATCGATATCCAGACATCCTGCCTTTGACATCGGTTGGTTAGCGATAATGCCAACAGACCATCCGTTCAGCCTGGAGAAACAGGTTATGATATTGGTGGCAAACAGGGGGAATAACTCGAAATAGTTCTTGCCGTCTTTTCTCTGGTCAAATACACTTCCGATAACTTTGTGCATATCGTAGGGTTTGTTCGGAGCCGCCGGCACAACATTAAACAAGGAGGTATCAATACGGTCCGGACTATCCCCCCAGTCAATTCTCGGTGGCTTTTCCCGGTTACTCGACGGTAGATAGCCAAGTAATTCCTTTATATTTTTGAAGCATTCCTCTTCACTATTTTCTGAACGGCAGGCAACTCCAGCCTTTTTCTGGGCAACTACAGCACCACCCAGTTCCTCCTCGCTGACTTCCTGCCCCATTACCGCCTTGACCACCCTTGGTCCGGTAATAAAGGCATGACTGATACCCTTGACCATAAAGATAAAGTCCATCAATGCGGGAGAATATACGGCACCTCCGGCATTTGGGCCCAGGATAGCACATATCTGAGGGATTACTCCTGAAGCCTGGGTATTCCGATAAAAAATCTGACCATAACCAGCTAGAGCATCGACACCATCCTGAATCCTGGCTCCACCAGAGTCATTTATCCCGATAACAGGACAACCTCCCTTCATGGCACTATCAAGTAAGCTGCAAATCTTTTTTGAATGTATCTCCGAAAGAGTACCTCCACTACTGGTGAAGTCCTGAGAGAAGATATAGACCTTTCTGCCATTAATCTTGCCGTAGCCAGTGATTACCGCATCGGCTGGTATGTCAGCGACGGCTCCCCGGCTCCTGGCGAACATGCCGATCTCGCGGAAGGAATCCCTGTCCAGCAGGACATTTATCCGTTCACGCGCCGTCAGCTTACCTCTCTTTTTCTGGGCTTCCACACGATCACTGCCACCCATCTCCCGCACTTTTTCTCGGCGTTCATTAAGAGTAGCTTGCTGTTTTTCTTTTATCTCACTATCTTCAGACATAAACCTCAACCAATTTTCTAAATATTATGGCTATTCTACTTTACTCCAGTTTTGCATTATTTCCTTGATACGCTGGGCAAGACGGGGACTATTACGCAGGCGCTCAATGAAGACAGGACAACCTTCCAGTAGTGAGTTTTGGGCAGCGGTTGCCATACTGGATAGGAGGTTTTGCATACCCAGGTCAGCCTGGGAGGCAGCGTTCATCCCCGACGATGCCGATTCTAACTGTCGACGGATATCCTCAGCTGTAAACTTCATGGGCATTACGCAGGACTTATACCAGGGACATTCCTTACACTGGGCTATCGCATAAGCCTCGTTGAAAGCATTACTCATATTCCAACCTCCTCTCGCCAAGTATTGCCAACATAAAGGTTTTATATACGAATTAACCTAGGGGACAATCTTGAAAATGTAAGACTCGATAGTTTCCTTATCCCGGAACGAACCAACCACCTTATCCTGAATTATACCATCTTTATCTATGAAGAATGTAGTCGGTATAGCAGTGATGTTATATTGCTCAGCAACGGCCTGTCTGATATCGAGCAGTACAGGCAGGGAAAGATTATTACTTTGTAAAAAATCCTTGGCCTGGGAAGAGCTCTCACCAATGTTAATTGCCAGTAATAATAACTTCTCATCCGACCACTCCTGATATATCTCCTCAAGATAAGGCATTTCGCCACGACAGGGACCACACCAGGTTGCCCAGAAATTAAGTAACACTGCCTTACCCCTCAGGTCTTCCAGCGATATGGTCTGTCCATCAAGGTTTTTCAACTCAAAGTCAGGTGCTCTCTGACCTACTCGAGGTCCCGATTGAACGGAGTCAATAGAACAACCAGTCAACAACATTAATGCCAGTATGATCAATGTTATTGCCATCAGTACTCTATTCATAAAAAGACTCCTCTGACATAATTTTACCTTTAAATAGCACTTAACAACATCAGCTTATTGGTCAGGATGAGAATGCCAACTGTTATGAGTAACAGACCACTGACAATATATATCCAGCTGGAAAAACGTTGAATATTTTTCAATAGACGAGTAATAAAGTCGAAAGCTACTCCCATCACCAGGAACGGCAGGCCAAGGCCCAGAGAATAAACAGCCAGTAGGTACGTACCGCGCCAGACTGTACCTGAACTGCTAGCCAGAGACAGGATACCTGTAATTTGCCAGCCGAGGCAGGGGGTCCAGGCAAAGCAGAATATACTTCCGGTCAGGAAGGAGCGCATATAACCGCTGGTAGTCCCTAGGGAAGGTCTTAGCCTCCTCTCATAATTTAACCATGGCACCTTAAGGGCAGCCAGCATGAATAACCCAAAAGCTATCAACAGGCCACCGACTACCTGACGGATTACAGTTGTATAACTTAAAAAAACAGAGCCAATCAAGCCGGCACCGGCTCCCCAGAGGCAAAAGATGACAGTAAATCCAATGACGAAGCTAAGGGAATGGAGAAATATCGGAAGGCGCCTGCGTCTGACGGTGGTATCGAAAATTTCAGGACCAGACAGGCTAGCCAGATAGACGGGCGCTAATGGCAATACACATGGCGAAAGGAAACCTGTTAGCCCAGAAACAAAAGCGATACCGGAAGCAACTAATATTGATGCATCTTCTAACATTTTGATAATCTTTATGCTAATTGATAGCCTTCAGAATATCAAGTAAGAAGTAGGTTCGTTCTTGCTTACTATTACTGCCTTTGAGATAATTCATATTAGTATTATGAAGATACTTCTGGGACTAAATATAGACGAACTGCGTATGCTGGTACAGAAGAGTGGTGAACCAGCATACCGGGGTAACCAATTAGCCGAATGGGTATACCTGAATAAGGCACATACGCTTAAAGAGATGAGTAATCTGCCTGATAAACTGCGGGCAAGCCTAAGTAAGGAATATGATGTGGGTTACCCCCAAGTTCTTGCTGTCCAGCGCAGTCGGGATAGGACAATAAAGCTATTACTAGCGATGAGTGATAACACCAAAGTGGAAACTGTAGGCTTGCCATATGCCAGATATTTTAGCTGCTGCGTTTCCACACAGGTAGGTTGTCCGGTAGGTTGTGCCTTTTGTGCGACTGGACAGAGCGGGTATATCCGAAATTTGACAGAGGGAGAGATTGTTGGGCAAGTACTGGCAGTTGAGGAAGTAGCACAAAGTCAGCAATTACATTCTACGAATAAAATCAGCCGTATTGACCATGTTATTTTTATGGGTATGGGAGAGCCACTGCTTAACTATAAAAACACTCTTAAAACAATTAAACTGCTTAACACTGAGTTAGGTATTTCGATGAGACATTTAACCGTAAGTACGGTGGGTTTTGTTCCCGGTATCAATAGGTTGATGAAGGAAAAAATGCAGATTACGCTGGCTATCTCACTACACGCTCCCACCGATAGTCTTCGTACACAATTAATTCCCAGTATGACTGAGTGGAAGGTCAACGAGATTATAGATGCCTGTCACCTATATTTCCAACAGACCCGCAGAAGAATAACATTTGAGTACTGCCTGCTTGATGGAGTCAATGATGGAGCTGCCGAAGCACATGAACTGGTCAGGATACTCCACGGGCTGAACTGTCATGTGAACTTAATCCCGTACAATCCGGTACCAGGACTCACTTTCCGTGCTTCAACATATAAACACATCCGGGCTTTTCGTGAAATCCTGGGTAGCGGAGGCATCCAGGTGACACAGCGCATCCAACGCGGTTCTGACATTGACGCTGCTTGTGGACAATTGAGACAGCGCTTATTATGAAATTTAAGAGAAGGTTAAAGCCGGTACTTTGCTTCTAGATCAATTGCCCGATCCAGGTCGGACTGGTCATTAATATTGAAGAAGGATAAAAGCCCAGGATCATACTTCTGGATTTCTTCCCGTTCTATATATTTGACATTCACCGATTTAAGAAAAGAGTGGACCTTTAACTGGTTATATTCCAGCTGCGTTTTTATCTTGCCAAGACAATTCCTAGAATATACAGCATGGAGTGGTTCTATCATTTTTTCTTCTATCCTTGGTACAACCGCGTCAAAATCACTTGATAGCTCTAGCATATAACGCAACAGTTCAGTATTGAGGAAAGGCATATCGCAGGCGACCACAATATTGTGTGAAGACTGTGATGCCAGTAAACCAGAATAGATACCTCCGAGAGGACCTTTATCGGGGTAAACATCTGCTAAAATTTTTACCCTGTATGAACCGGGAAAATCAAATGAGTCTTTAGATGCTACTACCAGAATCTGATTAGTCAGCGGTTTGAGTCTTTTAAAAACACGCTCTATTAAACTCATACCACCTATGATTTCAAAAGTTTTATTTCTTCCCAGCCGGATATTCTTTCCGCCAGCCAGAACAATTGCGGTTACTTCCATATTTCTGTCTAAAGCGAGACGCTAAACTTTGTTTTAAGTATATTTATTATTGATGGATTGCACTATGGGAAAATGCCCCCTTCTTCCTCACCTCTAGCATGAGATGGTTTTCAGGCTTTCCTTGAACTTCGGATTAGCTTCCAGGTGATGGTCTCACAGACCACGGTTATGTCCTCAGTTGAGAGGTAATTAGTAATATTGGCATCAAATAATACGTTCCCTTGAGGGGTAAACTCATCATCTCCCCGCCACAGGACAATGGTTATCGGCACACAGCTAAAGGCATTGATAGTTATCGCTGTGTCTCCATAATCCGCCCTGTGTCCCCCTAGAATCTTACCTATTTCTATCAAACGATGTGGTTCTCTGCCAAAGTTATCAATCAGGGGCTTGATAGTCCTTTTGGAGAATGTCGGCGAGTACACTTTTCCTTCTGGTAGCTCCCTGAAGGTAATCAATCTACCGGTAGACGGTGTACCCTTTGCCGAGGTGAAATAGTGAAGGATGAGAACCTTGTCCCTTATCGGGACTTCTTCTGTAGAATCCACCAGCGAGATCTTAATACCTGGAAGGGTTATTAAATATGACATCACACACTTACGCCAAGATGACTACCATATTACACGTGGCGCTAGACTTACCACGGCCATCCTTGAGGAGCTAGAGAATACCTTAGGAACAAAGTGGACACTACGTAGTAATTGCGTAACCCTTCTAGGCTCAATTTGGCGGCGCAATCGTTATGTTACCTGATTTTTTCCAAAGCGAACTAATAGCTTTAGCTATCTCTTTTTTGCTAAGAGGATTAACTCCTGTTCGTGCTTCCGCCAAACGCCTTAAAGGAACACCGGCCCGTTGAAATCCTGCATAGAAATCTTTATCGATCAATCTATTAGCTTGTCCCTGTAGATTACGAAGAAGTCCGCCAACTTGTCCAATATTAAAACTTGGCATTATCTACACACCTCTCTTAAATAAAT
>CAYOHA010000142.1:0-3432 GCA_964403625.1 uncultured Dehalococcoidales bacterium
ACCCTCTTTCACCTCTCCTATTTCAAAACACCGTGCCGGACATGCATAACAGCTCCTTTCCTCGGTAACATATTGCCGGGCGATTTCAACACCCCTTGTCTCCAGAAAATTCGGCAAGTAATTCGATTGATAGTTTTTTACTCTCAGGCCACCTCTTTCTACATACCGTCTTACCGCGTCCAAACCGCCGGAATAACTGCCGGGTAAAATCATTGCCTTGCGACTCTCTTCATTACGCTCTCTCATTGCTTTTATTGCCTTCTGAAATTCACCAGGCCTGGAGGGCCTGGGAGTTTTTGTACCCCAGACTGCTATCGCCTTTACTTTCTTCGCCCCCAATACCGCTCCAGCACCGTTTCGGTTAGCACCATGATGATAGGAAGTAATCGGACAGGCATATGGGACCAGGTTCTCACCAGCCTGCCCGATTGCTATTACAGGAACTTTACGGGAGGATTCATTTTCGAGGATGCGGGTGGTTTCATATACATCTCTTCCCCAGAGACTGGCAGCATCTCTTATCTCAACTGAATCATCATTAATCCACAGGTACACCGGCTTTTCAGCCTTGTTTCTCAACACCAACACGTCAATACCAGCACGCTTGAGCTGAATACCCCAGAATCCACCGGTATTTCCCGTGCCTATACTTCCTGTTTGGGGATTTTTTGTTGTCACTTCTGTCCGGCATGTTGCCGGTATTTGTGACCCGGCAAAAGTACCCGGAGCGAAGATTACGATGTTCTCAGGACTTAAGGGATTGACATCAGTCCCTACTTCATCGAAGAGGATCTTGTTACTGAAACCCATACCGCCCATGAATTTTTGGGCAAATTCGCCATCAATATCTCTCTTGACAATATTCCGGGTGGACAAATCTATGTCAAGTATCTTGCCATATGCGAGTTCAGGCATAAATGACCCCTCCAAAAAATAGAGATTTCCCTATATTATTACTTCCACCTGGGAAATTCCATTTGAGGCCAGAGTCCTTCTACGTCACACCATATTGCAGATTTTCTCACCCACACATGATATGTGATGCACAAAATGCAGAAAAAGTAAAAAAACACACAAAGACGGACTTGAAGAAGTAAATTTTTTGCCGCCTTTTATTAAGCTACAAAGAGGTCACGGGAAGAAGACTTGCCCTCAGTAGTCAGGTTCACACCTAATCTTTTTAAGCCCACCTCATCTCCTGGAGTGGGAATGTGCGTCATATGCATTTCACAACCTTTTAATTCAACCAACTTTTTCATGGCTAATTCTGCTGTGTGATTAGTGGTAGCACTTACTGATAGGGCAATCAAAGTCTCTTCTAAATCCAAACTCGGGGATTCCGCACCTAAAATTTCTTCTTTATATTTGGATATTTGATTCATTATATACGGGGAGAGCAGGAGAATTTCATCGGGGATATGCGCCAGAGCTTAGGTGGCATTCAATATCAGGCTTGAGGAAGCGTGCATGAGCGGGGAATTTTTTCCGGTGATGATCCTATCGTCATTTAACTGTATGGCTGCGCCACAATATATACCTTCATTACCTTTACCCTTTGCCTTTGCCTCGACAACAGCGTTACTGGCTGCCGTTTAAACGGTAAGAACCGGGCGAAAAAGTAGTCAAGCCACCTTGAAAAACGAGCTAGATATGACCTGATAAAGTGAAAGAAAAGTGAAAATCATGGATTTTTTACAAATCGAAATAGTCGGAATAAGAAGGCAATGTTTGAATAGCCTTTTTTCGGCAATCTTTTTCTGGCTAATTGTGTAATAATGCAAAAATCGTTCAATGAATGTATCATGGATTATAGACATATCTTCCTATCAAGTATGTCTACATCGCCAGAAAGAGAAAAGCCACTTTTTTAAAGTAGCCACCGACTTGTCCTTTTCCTTCTCGTTTTTATAGGTTCTATGCCTTCATGGTACCAAATTTGTGGCTGGCAGCAATAAAGGCTTCCATGTTTTCCGGCTTGGTGTTAATAGGCGCATCACAGCCGGGGCACAGAATCAGCCCTGTAGAGCCAAAGAGGCGTACCAAGTCATGCACGTAGTTATAAATGTCATCCGGCGTACCGGCGGCAAATAGGGAAGATGGCACATCGCCCATCATAGCCATTCGGTCGCCGACCAGTTTCTTGAACTGGCGTATGTCAGTCATACCGTCCGGGTTCATGATGCACTTTTTGGCAGGCAGTTCTTGCAGGCGGACTAAGTCGCGTGTCCAATCCTGGTCCCAATGGAGGACAGGCATCAGACCAGCACTCACTAGAGCGTCCACGATTTTAACGATGTAAGGCCAGACAAAACGGTCCATGATTTTAGGTGACACCAATGCACTGGCCGTACGCCAGCCGCCTACCCAAACACCTGAGACACCAGTCTTCTTAGATGTACGGATGGCCTGTCCGATTTTGTCCGTAATAACAGCATCCATGGCTGCCTGAACCTTGTCCGGAATACGGTAGAGGTCTGCGGTGAACTTTGGCATGGAACGCCCGCCGCAAAAGGACTCAAACGGTGGGACCACTGCGTTAGCGCAAATAGGCACGTAGCCATGCTCACGGTACTCATTAATGCAGCGTGTCATGTTTTTCATCAACCAGCTCGTCGCCTCTCCCAACTCAGCCATATCAGTGACCCTGGGCAGGTAGTTGCCCAGAAAGGCTTGCCAGCCATTATTGATGATGAAATCGTAGTCGTCTGTGGTCATGACCTCGGCTTCGTGTACCTGCCAGATACTATCCCGTGGCAGGTCACGTCCCGGCACTTTGATACGCGACAGCCAGCCGCCACTAAGTTGTGGTATTATCCGGCCGGCCACGGCCATATTAATGCCGTCCAGGCCACCTAGCTTGTCCATAGCAGCCAGGTGGGCATTTAGAGGAGCTTCCGGGTCGGCACAGTATTCCGCCATGGACATACCTATGTAACGCGGAGCGAAGGCTGAGCCATTGTAGACCACCGGAATGCGATCCACTGGCTCTAAATTGATGACCTTCTGGATAAGAGCCAATCTCTCCTGATAAAGTTCTTTAGTTGTCTTTGCCATTTTACGCACCTCCTACTCATTCTTAAGCTAGCAATACTCCGGCCAAAGCGTCTTGACCATAGGCATCAACTCCTTTAAATAACCTACCGACCTAATTCAAAAAGGACACTCGCTACCACCAAATTTAAGCGGTTCCGGTGTCCTTGTTTCGCTCCTATAACCTTCCCCTACCTGACGTCTATTTTTAAGTTGTTTCACATCATGTGAGTTGATTATAGTCCTCTATATGCTATTGTCAATACCCCGAATAGCGATGAAATCTTGTCCGTGTAGCTACTACATATGGCATGTAAGAATATAATATTGATATATATAGTGAGGTAATAGTGAGGCAATAATCAGCCAAAAAGTGCAATTGGGTAAAGCTATTGAAAAGCT
>CAYOHA010000142.1:3532-7037 GCA_964403625.1 uncultured Dehalococcoidales bacterium
ATAGTGAGGCAATAATCAGCCAAAAAGTGCAATTGGGTAAAGCTATTGAAAAGCTCGTGGAGAACGTTTATGCTCGTAGAATAATAGGAGGTGAATTATGCAAGGATATTGTGTTAAATGTCGAGCAAAAAAGGGGTGAGGAACACCAAAGCTATCAATATGAAAGATGGTAGACTAAACATTCGGGGCGTTGGCCCTACATGTGGCACCAAGATGTTCAGAATCGGGAAGGGCTAGATTAATATTTTTATTAATGCATCTATTGAAAGGCTGGATTCTCTATGGGTATAAGATAATCTAACCTTTCTGTCGTTCACAGGTCTTTTTTAAAGAAATTGTGTTTCTCTATGTTTACTCAACGTTTTAGCCTATATTAATGCATGATCCCTTTCCTTAGTTTTTATCTCTTCCGGCTCCGTCGATCCTGTCATTATTTCTTCGAAAATTTTAACAATATTAGGATCAAATTGTGTGCCACTACATCGCTGTATTTCTTCCAAAGCCTGTGCATTTGTCCTTGGCTTATTCCGGTATGGACGTGCTGAAGTCATAGCATCAAAAGAATCAGCTATGGCTAGTATTCTAGCATCTATCGGTATATTATCTCCTTTCAAGCCCGAAGGATAGCCATTTCCATCAAAGCGTTCATGATGGTATTGTACGGCGGCTATACAATCCTTTAGTTCTTCCACATGCTTAAGTATAGATACACCAATGGATGGATGAGATCGTATCGGTTCCCATTCCTCATCATTAAGTGGACCGTTTTTCGCTAGTATTTGATCAGCAACACCGATTTTACCAATATCGTGGAGTAACCCGGCAGCTCGAATTGAAGCAATATGTTTCTCTGGGAAGCCGAGTGCTTCGGCAATGTCAGTAGCGTATTTACTTACTTTTTTCGAGTGTCCATAAGTATAAGTGTCCTTAGCATCTACCGTGGCTGCCAGAGCATAAATAGTATTGATGACAGCAGCATTAGTGTTTTCCGAAGCATCTAGCATACCCAATACCTCAGGAATGTGTAGTTCTGATGCTATTGAGGTCCGATTCCTGCCCGATTGTTTTGAGTGATACAGAGCAGCATCGGAGGCTTGAATCATTTCTTCTCGCATTAATCCATCAGTTGGCCAAGAGGCTATACCTAGGCTACATGTCAATGGATACCCTTTGATGTCAATGTCAGACTCTATTTTTTTTCTGATTCTTTCCGCAACCTTGTAGGCATTGTCAATCGAGGTATGAGGTAATATGATAGCAAATTCATCACCACCATAGCGGAAAGCCATGTCAACACTTCTAATCGACCTCTTGATGAACTCACCCACATTTTGCAGGACTTTATCGCCGTACAAATGACCATAAACATCGTTATAGTTTTTGAAATGGTCGAGGTCAATGGTCATCAAAGAGAACGTATCCCCAAATCGAGAAGACCTGGCGATTTCCTCATTTACACGGTTGTGGAAATATCGGTGATTATATAGTCCAGTTAATTCATCAATGTTGGCTCTCTCCTTGGCTTTTTTATAAAGGTCGGCATTTTCAATCACCACTGCCGCTTCATTAGTCAGTGTCACTAAAAAATCTATATCCTCGTTCGCATAGAAACCACCGACACGCCTTTTGTGCAATGCAAGAATTCCAACCAGCTTATCTTTAGATATTAGGGGGAACAGTAGTTCTATTTCTGCGATAGCTTTTTTATCGACTTCCCATAGTGCCCTAAAATTTGTATCAACATTAATAATATACTGTCTGAGAGGCTTTTTCTCGCGTTCCAACCAAGTTATGAGAACGCTTTCACGGCGTAACCTGATTGGTAACGGCGTTTCTTCCTGTACGAAGCGAACGTCATACCTTGAACTGAATGTATCACTCTCAGGCAGGAGAAGGCTCACTTGAGCTGGCTGCAATGCCTTGGATATCGGATGCAGCATTGCCTCGGCCAGCTGATCAATATCGAGAACATTGTTCATCCTCTGAGCAAAATTCGAGACCATGATCCGGTAGTCGTAATTCTTACCGTAGAACATTATGTCTACGCCTTTCTGAAAAATGTCCCTTAGCTTATTGAATGATAACGCCATAATGACGGCTAAACCAATGATAGCCGTTATGCTCATTGGCTGTGACCAATCATGCAGATATTGCTGCATAACAAAGAGTATACCCAGGAATATACCTGCAATCACTGCGGTTATCCCTGTATATACAAGCCCCTTCCTTAAGACTAGTTTGATATCAAACAGCTGGAACCTCATGATAATATAGGTGATAATCACGGCATTGCATAAAATAGCTACTTGACTTAGGGGGAACCTTGGTATGGGTGGGATTCCTTCTCTGACGCTTATTAGCGTTATGACCACTACGCCTATTAGTAGATAGGTTACTCTACTTCGTTCCAGGGGATCTGTCAATTCCCGGCGCCTCTGTACCAGACGGAATATTGACAGGGCAATATAAGTAAAACCAAAGATGCTTAGCGGATAAACAAAATATCCATATTCAACCTGTAAGCCGGTGCTGGTTAGCTGAACACTCTCAGGTACATAGCCCAGCAATACTAGAGGGATTAAAACAGATACCACAACTGCATATCCCAGCCAGACTGCCAGACGTCCAGTTTTGTGGATAAAGGCACAAACAAAATTATAAAGGCTAATCGCCATAATAATACCGAACAATCCAGGGACTGAGCCCAGAAGACCTATATTGTCTGGAAAGAAATCAGCAAAAAGGATAAGTGTTCCCAGGGAAAACAATAACGATAAAATCAGATATATGATGAAAGCTGTAATTATCTTAGTGCGTGCTTTTTTTATAACGATTGCTATTAAAAAAACAAATGCTATAGTACTAAATAATGGAGGTAGTGCATATTGGCTTATTGCCATATCTTTTACTCTGTAGCTGGTGATTTTAGGAAATATTTATCCACCATTATTGTAATTTGTGCTACAGAATTGCGATATGCCTCATTAGTACGGTAAACAGATGGTACATTAGTATTATTGCCGTACTTCTTATGAGATGACGGCATAGAGGCGATATGACTTTTCAATAGCGACTCAATGGTTGTATGTGGATACCGAAGGCTGGTGAGAAATCTTAGTCAACAGCGTTTATAAATACTTGCTCAGCATTTAAATATCAGTATAGTTTGATCTTGTTATAAGAACCACACGTCATTGGAGTAATTTTTGTAGTCTAAGCTACCGGTGTTAATAGCCGATCCATTACGACTTCAGGTGGATTAATGTGTGGTGGTTTTAAGTGGGCTAAATCAGCACCTGCCGCTCGCTGCTTCGATATATAAGCCTCAAACGTCCCCTTTGGGAGCACAGTAACCTTTAATGGGTTTAAACCGAGCATAGTCTCTAAGGAAGCATAATCGTTGTCCAATCTCTTTAACTGCTCATGTATAAGGGTAGCAGCCTCAATTTCAGGAATAATATAACCTTTCTTCGGCTCAATATACAGGTGTAATATCGGCTTTTCC
>CAYOHA010000143.1:0-6989 GCA_964403625.1 uncultured Dehalococcoidales bacterium
GGGAGGTCATAGGGTTAGTCGGCGAAAGCGGCTGTGGCAAATCGGTGAGTCAGTTGGCGGTAACCCAGCTAATTACTACTCCGCCCGGTAAGATTGTGGGAGGGGAAATTATTTTTGAAGGCCAGGACCTATTGCATTATAAGGCCGATAGCAAACAAATGCGCTCCATACGGGGTGGTAAAATTACGATGATTTTTCAAGAACCTATGACCTCTTTTAACCCGGTATTCTCTATTGGTGAGCAGCTCATGGAACCCCTCATGTTACATCTCAAGTATGACCGCGAGGCCGCCAAGCAAAGGACTATAGAACTTTTAGAGCAGGTCGGTATTTCTGATGCGAGAGTTCGTGTCAATAATTATCCCCATCAATTCAGCGGTGGCATGAGGCAGAGGGCGATGATTGCTATGGCTCTTTCCTGTCACCCCAAATTAGTTATTGCTGATGAACCCACCACAGCGCTGGATGTGACAACTCAAGCTCAAGTACTTGAAATTATGATGGAAATGACGCAAAAATTCCGTAATTCCCTGGTAATTGTCACTCACAATCTTGGTATTGTGGCTCGCCACGCTCAGAGAATCTACGTAATGTATGCAGGCCACATCGTCGAATCGGGTTCTGCCGATGATGTCTTTAGTGATCCTAGGCATCCATATACCATCGCCCTTTTAAAATCAGTACCGCGGCTGGACGAGGAACGAGGCAGACAATTGATCCCTATCGAAGGCTTACCGCCAAATCTGATTGATATGCCATCTATCTGTGTATTTAAACCTCGATGTTCCCTGGCAAGCCGGTGTACTGAGGAAACCGAACCTGAATTAAGGCAGGTCGGAGATAACCATTTTGCGCGTTGTTACCTGGATATTAGAGGAGAATCAAGTGGTATCATCCCCAGATAATACCCTCCTAGAGGTTAAAAATCTTAAAATGTACTTCCCGGTGACCCAAGGTATTTTGCGGCGCAAGGTTGGGGACGTGAAGGCGGTGGACGATGTCAGTTTTAAAATCAGGCAGGGAGAGACCCTAGGTCTGGTGGGAGAGAGTGGTTGTGGTAAAACTACGGTTGGCCGATGTATCTTGCGAATCTACCAGCCCACTTCCGGGCAGATAATTTTGGATGGCCAGGATATTACCAAGTTACCATGGAATAAAGTGCGACGCCTCCGTCATAAGATGCAATTAGTCTTTCAGGACCCGTACGGTTCTCTCGACCCACGGCAGAGCGCTGGTAGTATCGTTGGCGAACCACTGAAAGTCCATCATCTTTGTCCTGACCCCCAGGAATATAAAAAAAGGGTTGAAGAATTATTCGCCCTAGTAGGTTTGGACACCGAGATGACCAACCGTTATCCCCATGAGTTTAGTGGGGGACAGAGGCAGCGCATCGGTATAGCACGAGCCCTGTCCTGCAGTCCCTCATTTGTTGTTTGCGATGAACCTATCTCAGCATTGGATGTTTCAATTCAAGCCCAGATTATCAACTTACTACAGGAATTGCAGAAGAAGTTAGGACTAACCTACTTATTAATTGCGCATGATCTATCCGTAGTACGCCATGTTAGCGACAATATAGCCGTAATGTATCTGGGGCATATTGTAGAACTCACCGATTGGAAGGAGCTCTATGAAAACCCGTTAATGCCTTATACTCGGGCCTTGCTTTCGGCAATACCCATACCAGACCCCCGGGTCGAGAAAAAGCGGGAACGTATTATCCTTAAGGGAGATGTCCCTAGCCCCTTGAACCCTCCCGGTGGTTGTCCCTTCCATCCCCGCTGCTGGATAGCCATACCTGATTGTAGTAAACAACTACCGCAGTTAAGACAAGTTACACCTAACCATATGGTAGCTTGTATCCGAGTCTAAAGAAGTATTATTAGGCACATATTCTTAGGGGAATTCGATTAACAACTCATGAAAATGCATTGGGCGGATTGACAATTCGTGAAGCTAATATTAGACGAAAAAAAATGTACTGGATGTAAAATATGTGAACTGATCTGTTCAGCTACACATCAGGGAGTCTTTAATCCCGGGAAGGCACATTTAAAAATAATGGTTGGTGGTACGAAAACAGTGAGAGAAAAGCAGCTTAAAGCCTGCACTCTGTGCCTCGGTTGTGTTAAGAGCTGTCCGGCAGAAGCTATAAGTTTTAACGGTAAATGGCTTATGGTCGATGACGAACTATGTACCGGCTGCGGCCAGTGTATTCAAGCTTGCCCTGAAGGGGTAATCTATATGGGTAATAATGAGAAAGCGGCCGTCCCTGATTTTTGTCAGGGTAAACCCTTCTGTGTTGATTGGTGCCCTCACCAGGCGATCAGCCAAAAGGAGGAAACCACGTGAGTTACAAATGGGAAATACTTCGCGTCAACCTAAGCACGGGAACAACAAGCAAAGAACCTCTGAACAAGATATGGGCAGAGCGATATTTCGGAGGGCGTGGATTAGGGGCTAAGTACCTGTATGAAGAGCTTCCAAAGGGAGTTAGTGCTTTCTCATCGGATAATAAAATTATTCTGGCTACTGGGCCTTTGACCGGAACGATCGTGCCTTGCTCAGGTAAATTAGCGATTATCAGCAAATCGCCAGCCACGGGGATGATCGTCGATTGCTCTGTCGGCGGCACATTTGCTTCAGAGCTAAAATCAGCGGGCTATGACGTGTTGATCATCGAGGGTCAGGCTAAGAAGCCGACCTATCTGGAGATTATTGACGACCGAGTAGAAATCCACAGCGCCGAGCAACTCTGGGGAAAGGGTATCGGCGAAACGGAAAGAAATCTCAAGGAGAAATATGGCCGCGACGCGGCTATATTAAGTATCGGTCCAGCCGGTGAAAATCTTCTCTCATTCGCCTGCGCCGGCTCGGAAAATCGACAGGCGGGGCGCGGCGGTATCGGTTCAGTAATGGGTGCGAAAAGATTGAAAGCCATAGCCTGTTTGGGTAGTCAGGACGTAGTTGTCCCGGATATGGCCCGCCTCTTGGAGCTTATAAAAAAGACGATGCATGAGGATGTGCTTTCCAGTGCTAATCAGTGGGTTTATCTCCAAGGTACACCAATGATTGTCGATATGAGTAACTCTACTGGTATTTTGCCTACCAGGAACTATCAGGACGGCGTATTTGAGGGTGCCAAGAATATTAACGCCGGGAGTGTACAAAATCTCCGGCCCGGGAAAAAGGCCTGTTTTGCCTGCGCTCTGGGCTGTGGTAACTATATACGCGTCAGGGGGGGTGGTGTAGAAGGACCGGAATATGAAACCCTGGCATTAGCCGGAGCGGACTGCGGGATAGATAGTCTGGAGGCCATCGCTGCTTTCAATGCTGAGTGCGACGACCTCGGGATAGATACGATTTCTTTAGGCAACGTGCTCGGTTTCGCTATGGAGATGACGGAAAAGAGGATAAAAGACTTCGGCATTCGATTTGGAGATGTGGCGACTTACCTTAAAATGCCCCGACTTGTTGCCTTTAGAGAAGGCATCGGGCGTGATTTAAGCCTAGGAGTCAAACAATTATCCCAAAAATACGGGGGCACAGAATTTGCCATGCAGGTAAAAGGATTGGAATTACCCGGCTATGACCCGCGGGGCTCCTGGGGAATGGGTTTGGCCTATGCCACCGCCAGTCGTGGCGGCTGCCATATGAGCGCCTGGCCTGTAGCCGATGAGGCTTTTGGTAAACTTAATCCGTTTACCATTGAAGGCAAGGCCCAGCTAGTAATTAACGGGCAGAACTATAACGCGATAAAATTTTCCCTTATCCTGTGCGATTTCTGGGCGTTAAGCCTGGATACCATGAGCCAGGTTTTGTCCTGCGTTTTGAACCGTAATATCCCTTCCGCCGAGCTTGAAACCGCAGGAGAACGTATCTGGAACCTGTTCAGACTTTTTAATGTCAGGGAAGGCTTTAAGATAGCCGATGATTCGCTTCCAGAGAGGATTTTCAAAGACGCGCTTAAGTCGGGCGCCCCGGCAGGCAGAGTCCTGCCGCGCGAGCAGTTTGATATCATGCTGCAAGAGTATTATCAGCTTCGAGGTTGGGACCGCGAAGGAATACCCACGCCCGAGAAGCTGGAACAATTAAAAGTCTAGGAATCAAACGGATGTCATTAGCGACAGTATGCCTCCATGGCCTATTATCTTCCGATGCCAAAACAAAAAATACCTGCACCGTATCGTTCCGAGGAAAAAGGATTAAACTGGAAATGGTTTTATCCAAAATGACGTTGCATATTCCCGAAAAAGTGGTGGCGTTCTTGACGATAAATGGAGTAAAAGCTGAGAAATATGACTGGGTAAAGGATGGAGATATTGTAGACATTTTCCCTGCAGTGACCGGAGGCTAGCCGCGGAAGGACCCCTTCGGACCTCCGTAATAATCAATAATACTTAACCGGTATAGTAAAGCCCAGGGGCTGATCACCTCCGGTGGTCGCCTAGCTTACCCATAGCCTGTACTTCACGGGTGATGCGCGTCCTTGCTACTTCATCCAGCTTCTCGGTCTTGATTAAAGCAAAGGCAACATCCCGGTCTAAAGTGGTGTCGTGGGCAAGGTATACCTTTTTTTGCCGCCCTCCCCAAGGAATTTCTTTACTTGGTAACGGCCATTAGCGAAGGAGGTAGGGATTGCAGGGGGAGTTTTAGTAAGTGACGGAGTTTGCGCTGGAAGAAGAGGCTGTCCACACTGAAAGCAGAAGCTGCTACCCCGAGGGTTGGGATGTTGGCAACTGCCGCATATCAACTCTATCTGCAAAGATTTGCCACATCGGTTGCAGAACCTGGCATTATCAGGAAGTTCAACCTGGCAGTACGGGCACTTCACGGAAAGCACCTCCCACAAGATGATGTTTAAGTCTATAACCGCTGATTTGATAAGTTAAGGCTCTTAAAGATTAGCATTGCTGAATGTATGTTAAATAAATCTTGATATATCCATGCCGTGTTCCCTAGCATATCTTCTCAAGATCATTACGAAGCGAGTCATTTTTATTTTTTGGTTCTGTTCCCTGGCTGCTTGATCGTTTTTAATGTATACGGTGAGTTTCGCTCCCATATAACTAGACAGGCCGGCTTTCATCAGCAAATCGGCGGCTTGTTTCTTACTGGTGCGTTCTATATCAGCGACTATTTTGATGCCATTACATAATTTTTGGTTGAAATAATAATTCTTATAATACTCATCTTTGTGGTTTACGCGCGTTACATTGGGTTTATTAGCGCCAAATAAGCCCATTAACGAGAGTGTAAGCCTTCGTACCTTTGATGGGTGTTTCATTTTTCGGTAAACCGTGTCTGATGGCACCCTTTAAGTGGCACTTAATGTCACGTTTTGCCAATTATATATGCCTTTAATCTACACCATTCGACCCCCTTTACCCCGGAGCAGCCCGCTGGCAGGGCTTTATCCGGGGGAGAAGGGGACTTTGCATTTTGGGATGTGCTCCTTTTGCCTCCTCGAGCATTTTAAGCAAGGCTGTCTTGGGAACCAAAATCTTCCTCCCCATTCTGATACTGGGAATAACACCCAGGCGGATTTGTTCGTAAACAGTCCCCCGACCGATGCGCAGGACCTTGGCCGTCTCGACTGGCGTCAGCACCAGCGAATCGCTATGATTACTTATCTCCACTTGTTACTCTCTCAAACGTGTAAAAAATGCCATCGAAGTTATCATAATGTACTACAGCTTTATAACGCCTGATAAATTCCTCAGGTCTCAATCCAAATTCTTCAGCCTTGCGGTCAATAACTTCAGGAGGTATTGCAACTGTGGTAGTAGCACCATCTTTGCCCACAATATTCATCCTGTAGTGTTTTTTGTAGCTGACTCCAATCTCGATATTTTTCTTCAAGGCCTTGACCTCTTTATGGTAGATTTTATATAATCGTAAAACAATGTATATAATTTGTCAAGTAATATTATGCGAATATGGCAGATAAATATGGACAATACTTGACAAATGTTGGTAGGTAGTGTACGCTGTTGATGTCAACGAAAAAGCTGATAGTAAGGAGGAGAGTGTCAAATGAAAAAAAAGGGACTTTCTCCTATAGAGCTTAAAAAAGTGGTGGAATTAAGACATCTCGGGGCTAATTGGACAGAAATCGAACACGAGACCAAAGTTGAGAGACGAGCTGCGAAGCGTGCGTACGAAGAATGGGAGAGAGATAAAATAATGAAAGAGCAAGAAGCGGTGCGTTTTCGTATAGCGGCAGAAGCCTTCCATGAACATCTGAACGACCTTATCAGATTTGCAGAGGCACTCAGCAACCACCTCTCGTTACCTAGTGATTCTTATGATACTCGGAGTGCCGAGCAGCACCTTTCTAACCTATGGCATACGAGTATTCTCGAAGAATCAAAACCCTATGCGCTATCGCAAGCCGATTGTAATCGACAGATACGTTCAACCGAGCGTGTGAATTTAATGATTTTTAAGTCTCTCCAAGACCATACACATGAAAAGGTACCATGGCAAGCCTTAGAGGAATGGAAAAAGGCTTGGGACAGCTGTGGGAGCACTTTTAATATACTTCAGCCAGAAGCCCAAGAGGTGGCAACTGCTGTTCTTCATGAAGAGAACGACGTCCTAGAAATAATCAAGAAGCAGACCGAAGAAGAACTTGCTGTGAAATGGATAGCACGGACAGTGCTTGATGCAATATGGCGAAGCGTTCTAGATGATAAATTTAATATAAAATGTCCAGAGGTTGCACTTGCTTACAATCTTGTTGGTGGACAATCACCTTACATAACCAGTAGTAAGGAAGAGCCTAGATTCACCCTAAAGGAGTGGAACGAAGGCCTAACGAGTGCATGCCAGGGAGTAGCTAAAATCCTGTTTGACAATCAAATAGAACTCTTTAGGCAGTTATATGATGAAGTGCACAAGGCGAGAAAAGCAATAGACGAATTAGCAGAAATGTTGAACAGACATAAGTTATATCCCTTGATACTATATACCCGTTGTGAACTCTG
>CAYOHA010000144.1:0-6946 GCA_964403625.1 uncultured Dehalococcoidales bacterium
GAGGATACTATATTATACCGGACGTACTTATAAAGTGGGCGAAGTGCATGAAGGCACAGCGGTAATGGATTGGATGGAGGAGGAGAAAGAACGCGGGATAACTATCACCGCGGCAGCTACAACCTGCTACTGGAAGAACCACCGCATTAATATCATTGATACTCCTGGCCATGTCGATTTTACTGCTGAGGTTGAGCGTAGCTTAAGGGTTCTAGATGGAGGTGTGGTTGTTTTTGATGCTGTAGCTGGAGTCGAAGCCCAATCAGAGACAGTATGGCGGCAGGCTAATAAATATCATGTACCTAGGATTTGTTTTATCAATAAAATGGACAGGATTGGCGCTAATTTTCACCGGACTATATCAATGATTGAAGAACGGTTAAAAGCTAAACCCTTGCCCGTTCAGTTGCCTCTCGGTAGTGAAGAATCGTACGAGGGTGTTATTGATCTGGTGGAAAATCAAGCGTGGAGTTTTGACGGTAGTATTGATTCAGAGCCATTAAAGGTCGTTATTCCGGAGTCAGAACAGGGAAAATGTACTGAATTTCGCCAGGCATTGGTCGAAAAACTGGCTGAGATGGACGACCAGATTTTAATGGCATATCTTGAAGGAGGCAATATATCTTCTGTCGAGCTAAGACAAGCTTTGAGGAGGGCAACTCTAGCTGGTAAGGGGGTACCTATCCTGTGTGGCAGCGCTCTGAGAAATAAAGGCATGCAACTGCTACTTGACGCCATTATTGACTATCTTCCCTCACCACTGGATGTACCATCAGTGGAGGCAGTTGATATCAGAGGTAAAAAGGTGGCTTGCCCAGCCAGCGATGAAGCACCTTTTACAGCACTCGCTTTTAAAGTCGTCTCTGATCCGTTTGTCGGCAGGCTCGTTTACTTTAGAATATATTCCGGCAGGATTGAAGCAGGAGAACAGGTTTACAACTCGACCATAGAAAAGAAAGAGCGTATCGGGCGATTACTATTGATGCATGCTAATCATCGCGAAGAGATAGATGAGGCAGACACCGGAGCTATTGTAGCCACTCTCGGTCTTAAAAATACCTTCACTGGACACACTCTTTGCCACCCCTCTCATCCGATACTTCTTGAACCTATTCGTTTTCCTGAACCGGTACTCTCAGTTTCTATTGAGCCTAAAACCACCGTTGACCAGGACAAGATGGGAGACGGTCTTCAGAAATTAACTGAGGAAGACCCTACCTTTAAAGTATCGTATAACCAGGAGACAGGACAGACAGTAATCTCGGGTATGGGGGAGCTTCACCTTGAAGTTCTGGTAAAAAGGTTGCTTACTGAATTCAGGGTAGGAGCTAAGGTGGGTAGACCACGAGTTGCCTATAAAGAGACCATCACCATACCGGTGCAGGTTGAGGGCAAATTTATCCGGCAGACCGGCGGACATGGGCAATACGGTCACGTCTATCTTGAGTTGGAGCCCGGGGAACGTGGCAGCGGTTTGAAGTTCATAAATAAAATCAGGGGTACCGCTATCCCAAAGCAATATATCCCGGCAATCGAGGATGGTATTAAAGAGGCTATGCAGACAGGTGTCCTAGCTAACTACCCCGTGGTTGATATTAAAGCTACTCTTTATGATGGTAGTTATCATGAAGTTGACTCTTCAGAACTGGCTTTTAAAATGGCAGGGTCAATGGCTTTAAGAAGTGGTGTGGCTAAAGCCAAACCTGTACTTCTGGAGCCTGTTATGAAGCTGGAAGTATTAACTCCGGAACAGTTTCTTGGCGATATCATCAGTGACTTAAATTCAAGACGAGCTCATATTGCATCTATTGATACATACAGCGAGATGTGTACTATTCATGCCCATATACCTTTAGCAGAGACATTTGGTTATACTACCAGCCTCAGGTCGCAGACTCAGGGCAGAGCTACTCATTCGATGGAATTCCATCGTTATCAAGAGCTACCAACCGAGCTAGCAAATCAAATTACTAATCAGGTAGGGATTAAAGGATATGCCTAAACAGAAAATTCGCATCAAGATAAAAGGCTTTGATCATAAGCTGGTTGATCAGGCTGCGGAGCAGATTGTCGAGACAGTAGAACGTACAGGAGCGGTCGTCTCCGGACCGGTACCTTTGCCTACCCGTATTGAGAAATTCAGTGTTATCCGTTCACCATTTATTGATAAAGACTCACAGGAGCAGTTTGAAATCCGAACTCATAAGCGTCTTATTGATATTATTGAGACCACTTCAAAGACAATAGATGCTCTTACCGGACTAAATCTGCCCTCCGGAGTTGAGATAGATATTAAATTATAATAAATTATCAGTTTAGGGAAATTGAGGGAATGGCGCAAGGAATTATTGGCAGAAAGCTGGGCATGACCCAGGTATATGGAGAAGATGGAAAAGTGCAATCAGTAACCGCCGTCGAGGCTGGACCATGCACCGTAGTACAGATTAAGACTGCCGTTAAGGAAGGATATAATGCCGTCCAGTTCGGATTTGGTGAAGCAAAGCGGTTAAAATCTCCTCAACAGGGACACTTAAAAGAGCTGGGTAAGTTCAAATATCTACGGGAATATAGAGTGGATGATATTGAGAATATTAACGTTGGAGATAGGGTTGATGTCAGCCTATTCAAAGAAGGCGATCTAGTTGATGTTACCGGCGTATCAAAGAGTAAGGGTTTTGCCGGGGTAGTCAAGCGTCATGGTTTTGCTGGTGGCCCCAAGACTCACGGACAGTCTGACCGGCTGCGTCACCCGGGCGCAATAGGATCAACCACCTCTCCAGGTAGAGTATGGAAGGGATTACGTATGGCAGGGCATATGGGCGGTGAAAGGACAACTGTACGCAATCTGGAAGTAATTAAGACAGATGTTGAACGTAACTTGTTACTGGTCAAGGGAGCAGTTCCCGGAAACAGGAATGGGCTACTGCTGATTAAAAAATCAGGTAAGGGAAAATAAAAAGTGAAATTTCCGGTTCATAATATTAATGGAGAAGTGGTCGATAATATTGAGATTAGCGACGGAGTTTTTAGTCTGCCGTTTAATGAAGCAGTGGTACACCAGGTCGTAGTAAGGCAACAGGCGAACGCCCGTCAGGGAACGTCAAGTACCAAGACGCGTAGCGAGGTTTCTGGTTCTACCAAGAAGCTATACCGGCAGAAGGGTACTGGTTATGCCCGCGCTGGTAGTAGAAGGTCACCTTTACGCCGGGGAGGAGGTATTATTTTTGGCCCCAAACCAAGAAGCTACCGACAGGCAATACCTAAAAAAATGCGCCAGTTAGCTATAAGGTGTGCCCTATCAGCCAAAGCTAGAGGTAAGGAGTTGGTCATTCTCGACCAACTAAGCTTAGACCAGCCAAAGACCAGAGAGATGGTGAAAGTTTTAACAGCACTAGGAGTGGATTCATCAGCCTTAATTGTTACCTCTGTACCAGACGAGAGCATGATAAAGTCGGCCCGTAATCTACCTGAGATCAAGACAATTCAAGCAAGATTACTGAATGTTGTTGACATCCTTTCTTATAAAATGTTGTTGATGACTGTGGATGCAGTGCGTAAGGCTGAGGAGTTGTGGGGAGAGAAGTTATCTGAGGGAGGAATCAATGAACCTCTACGAGGTACTGCGACGTCCGTTAATAACTGAAAAATCTACCACACTACAAGCCGAGAGTAAATATGCTTTTGAAGTGGCTAGAGAGGCTAGTAAACCGCAAATTAAGCAGGCTGTCGAGAAAACATTTAAGGTCGAAGTGACAGCAGTAAATATAATGACGGTGCCTGGCAAAAGACGCAGGCTAGGGAGACGACAACTCCCGGCTCATCCCTGGAGAAAGGCAATTGTCACTCTTAAGCCAGGGGATAAAATAGAATTCTTTGAAGGTGTTTAAAGAAGGGCAAGTTTGGGTTTAAGCCCTTTTAAAAAGCTCTCCCCATCTCCCCTTTTCAGGGAATGGAATTAAGGTGGTAGGGCTATAAAGTAGAGGAGATATTAATAGGTGGCACTAAAGACATATCGTCCAACCACTCCGGGTAGACGGAGTATGACTGGGGCGACTTTTGAAGAAATAACCAAAAGTAAGCCGGAAAAGTCCTTGGTTGTAGCGCTAAAAAAGAAAGCTGGACGTAATAGCCGGGGCAAGATAACGGTACGTCATCGCGGCGGTGGGTCGAAGCAGAACCTACGCATTATTGATTTTAAGCGGGACAAGATTGGTGTTCCAGGCAAGGTTGCAGCGATTGAATATGACCCAAATCGTTCAGCACGTATTGCTCTTATCTACTATATTGATGGTGAAAAGCGTTATATCCTTGCCCCTCTGGGATTAAATGTTGGTGATATTATTAAGTCGGGTGATGGTGCTGAAATAAAACCTGGAAATACATTGCCCCTGAAGCTAATCCCGAGCGGAACGCTAATACATAATATTGAGTTACAACCGGGCAAAGGTGGACAACTGGTGCGGAGTGCTGGAATGGCGGCTCAAATAGTAGCCCTAGAAGGCGAATATGCTTTAATCAGATTACCATCTGGTGAGTCAAGACGCATTCCCAGTAATTGTTTGGCTACTATCGGGCAGTTGAGTAATGTCGACCATCAGGGTATTAAGCTAGGCAAAGCAGGTCGAAAACGATGGCTGGGCTGGCGACCTTCAGTGAGAGGTTCAGCTATGACTCCGCGTGACCACCCTCATGGAGGAGGAGAAGGTAGAAGCCCAATAGGCTTACCTGGACCTAAGACGCCTTGGGGTAAACCAGCCCTTGGATATAAGACACGTAAACATAAAGCCTCAGATAAATTGATTGTAAAACGTAGAGGTAAGAAGTAGGATCCCCCTTAAAGATGATCAAGATGCAACTCTGATGGGGATGTAAAATGATACCCAGTAAAATTGAGGTAGATAGAAATGTCAAGGTCAACTAAAAAGGGACCAGCTATTGACGAAAAGTTAATGAAAAAAGTAGCCGCACTCAACCGTTCGGGTGAAAAGACAGTGATAAAAACCTGGTCACGCTGGTCCACAATTGTACCTGATATGGTCGGACTTACTATTGGCGTGCATGATGGTCGGCGGCATGTTCCAATCTTTATTACGGAAAATATGGTGGGACATAAGCTAGGTGAGTTTGCATTAACACGGACCTTCAGGGGGCACACAGCGAAATCAGAGAAGATAGCAAGAGGAAAGTAGGTTCTGGACTAAAGTCATGGAAGTCAGAGCAGTAGCTAAAAATACCGGCGTACCACCATTCAAAGCGCGCCTGCTATTAGATATGGTGCGAGGTAAGAAGGTGGATGAAGCGTTGACAATACTTAAGTTTTTACCCTCACCAACAGCCCGGGTTGTGGCTAAGGTGATAAAGTCAGCAGCGGCTAATGCTGAGAACGTTTATCAGATGTCCTCTTCTGATTTGAGAATTGTAACTATCTATGCTGATGAAGCCCCTCGTTTGAAGAGATACCGTGCTAGGGCGAGGGGGCGAGCTAGCTCTATTCTTAAACGTTCCAGCCATATTACAGTAATCGTTGCAGAGCAGGAGAGTTAATGGGACATAAAGTTCACCCAATAGGCTTTAGGATCGGCGTCATACGGGATTGGCAGGCGAAATGGTATGCTGATAAGCATTATGCTGAGTTTTTGCAGGAAGATCTGAAGCTTCGTGAGGGTATTCAGTCTAGGTATGCTGATGCGGCTATCTCTCAGATAGAGATTGAGCGTCAGGCAAACAAGGTGTCGGTTACCATCTATACTGCTAGACCTGGTATCGTCATTGGCAGAGGAGGACAGCGAGTTGATGAGACGAGGGTCTATTTAGAGCGACTTATCGGCAAGAGGGTACAACTAAATATTCAGGAGGTTCAACGTCCTGAGCTTGATGCTTACCTGGTGGCTAAGACTATTGCTGAACAGATAGAACGAAGGGTTGCCTTCCGTCGGGCGATGAAACAAACTACCCTTCGTACGATGCAGGCGGGTGCCAAGGGAATGAGAGTCAGTTGCGCTGGTCGGCTGGGTGGCGCCGAGATAGCGCGTCGCCTGACTATGCACGAAGGGCAAGTACCTCTGCACACACTAAGGGCTGACATTGATTATGGTTTTATCGAAGCACGTACCACAATGGGTAGGATTGGGGTAAAAGTCTGGATATATAAGGGTGATATTTTACCAGAGACTAAGGAGGAGATGGAAGAGGAGATTACCGAACCAGTATCTGGAGTAAGCCCCACAATAGAGCCATCGGTAGCTGAAAAGGAGAGCAGTGTTACAACCGAAGCGAGTTAAATACCGCAAGTGCCAGAAGGGGCGTCGCCGGGGAAACGCTAATTCAGGGAATGTCGTTGTCTTTGGTGACTTCGGCTTGCAGGCACAGGAAGCCGCTTGGCTTACTGCCCGTCAAATTGAGGCTGCCCGTCGTGCTATTACGCGTCATGTTCGTCGCGGCGGAAACGTCTGGATTCGTATCTTCCCGGACAAACCGATTACTAAAAAAGCAGCTGAGACTCGCATGGGTTCAGGTAAAGGTGCCCCCGACCACTGGGTTGCAGTAGTTAAACCAGGGAGAATTCTATTTGAAATGACCGGTGTTGCTGAAGAAGTAGCCAAAGAAGCTATGCGCCTTGCTTCTCACAAGCTTCCGATAAATACTAAATTTATCACAAGGAAAGCTAGTGTCGCCATTGGCAGTGAAAGCACAGAAGGAGCTGATGCAGATTGAGAGTTGATGAAATTCGAGTTCTAAATTCTGAAGAACTGGTAAGGCAGCTAGAAGCAGCTCATAAAGAACTTTTTGAACTACGCTTTAAGGTGAATACAAGGCAGTTGGTAAACCATCGTGAAATTCGGAGGGTAAAAAAGACAATTGCCAGGCTAAAGACAGTAATGAGGGAAAGGGAGTTGAATATAGGGTAGGCTTCCCACGTAATTAAGCATTAGCCAAGCAAAAAAGG
>CAYOHA010000145.1:0-6916 GCA_964403625.1 uncultured Dehalococcoidales bacterium
CATCGTCACCTCGGCATTGACCCGGTCTATAGTATAGACGCCTGGCGTTAAGTAAAATGGCACTTCGCTCTTTCTTGCAGTGTTGCCCCGTAGGAAGTAGTTGCCTGGAGTTATACTTGAACACTGACCTCATACTGTTCCATGGTAGGTGGCCCAGCAAGGAGGGACACCACCTTGGCAATTTGCTCTCGGTAGAACCCGCTAGCCTCACCAGCCGTCATGTCAGAACGTGAAGATTCCATGGAGAAAGCTCAGCAAAAATGCGTGGAGTCTATTCTTGGAGTGTTTGACCAGCTTTGAAGCTTTAGAGTTGGCTGTAAAAGAGAAACGGCATGCCTGGAAAACTCAAAGAGCCAGGATAGAACAGCAGATAAATATGTTAGAGGAAGAATTGAACCGGTTAGAGCGAAAGAGGAGGCTTTACTCCTGGCAGCAGGCTGAGGGTATTATTACCGAGGAAGAACTGCTTATAGCATACAAACAGATCAAGTCGGAAGAAAGTGTGATAAATGAGCAGTTGAGCAGGTTGGAGCAATTCAAGAGAGAGCCAGCACCACCGGACATAGCTACTCTGAGGAAGTTGGCTGATTATTGGAGTTGGGAAATAACCGGTGAGTTACGAAATACTGAGGATGATGTGAGAGCTAGATTTGCGGAGACGTTTGACCTGCGGGTCACTGTATGTCCTGATAATCAGGGTGATGGTTACCATCTGAATTTATCTGCTAATATTCCTCTCGAAACGGAAGGTAGTACCAGTGCATATGACATAGTGTTTAGCCCTTCGAGAGGGGGATAAAGGGGGTCAGGTTAATAAATTTAATATATGTATTGCCAAAATACCCAATTTGTTATAGAATTTCGTTTGAGTCCTGGTTTGACTTAGAGACCAGGACTTTAAAATCTTCTAAGGAGGGCAGGTGATTGAATGCATTAGGAAAACATTTACTACTGGAATTGAAAGACTGCGATAGGGAGGTATTAAATAATCTGGACTCTCTTCGAGGTATACTAAAAACAGCGGCAAACGAAGCCGGAGCCACTATCCTTGGGGATTCGTTTCATCAGTTTAAACCTCAAGGGGTAAGCGGGGTAGTAATCATCTCCGAATCCCATCTGTTTATCCATACCTGGCCAGAATGTGGCTATGCTGCTGTTGATATCTTCACCTGTGGTAACTCTGTACAGCCAGGAAAAGCTGCCCAAATGCTGATAAATAAACTCGGATCCAAAAATCATTCTATCCTGGAAATACAGAGAGGTATCTTAAATACCGACTAGAGTTGTTTGGAACAAGAATTATGGATATAGACCCTGATAAATGGTTTTATGATGGAATAAGTCAGGACTTGATTCAACTGCACAGCATTAAAGAGGTGCTGTACAGTGGAAAGACGAAATTTCAATCTATCAAGATTATTCGTACCGGTAGCTTCGGTAAATGCCTGGTGCTGGACGAGAAGATTCAATCCAGTGATGTTGATGAATTTATTTATCACGAAGCATTAGTCCAACCAGCGATGCTCACTCACCCTTGCCCGGAGAAAGTCTTTGTTGTCGGCGGGGGAGAAGGAGCTACCTTGAGGGAGGTATTGTCCCATAACACAGTGAAGAGAGCCGTGATGGTTGATATTGATGAAGAAGTGATAACTATCTGTAAGAAATTTCTACCTGAATATAATCAGGGTGCTTTTGAAGATAGAAGGACCGAGCTTCACCATACTGATGCTAGAGAATATTTAGCTAGAAGTAGAGAGGCCTTTGATATAATAATTATTGATTTAACTGAACCTGTTGAAGAAGGTCCAGCTTACCTGCTCTATACAAAAGAGTTCTACCAGCTGGCCTGTAACAGGCTTACTGCTAGTGGTATTATCACTGTCCAGGCAGGGTCAGCAGCCTATACCGAGTTACTTAATTTTTCAGCAGTCTATAATACATTAAAGAGTGTTTTCCCCAAAGTTTTCCCCTACCAGATTGATATACCTTCGTTTGGAGGACCTTGGGGATTTTGCTTTGCTTCGCAAAAACTTGAACCTATTTTGTCAGAAGAATTAGACAGAAGAATTAGCTCCAGGGCATTAAAAAATCTGAAATGTTATGACAGCATAACCCATCAAGCGATGTTCTCCATACCCAGACATCTTAGAACCGAACTTTCCAGCCAAACAAGAATCATCACCGATAACGAACCTTTATATACCTACAATAAATAGTCAGTAAATTACCCAGGTTGATACTTCAAGCTCGCTCTTTTTATAATTCACATAAATATATAATTATGAGCGGAAGTCCTGTATTATAAAATGTAACTTTACTTCATCTACGTACTTGACAGTGGAAGTTACCAGTACATATTATTGAATTAAGGAAATATTGAAGAATATGGCTAAGATTTATCTAATTGATGTAACCAACCGTGACGGAGTCCAGACAGCCAAGCTTGGTCTCTCCAAACTTGCCAAGACAATGATAAATATATATCTGAACGAAATAGGAGTCTACCAGAGCGAATTTGGTTTCCCTACAACCAGGCATGAGTCCTATTACCTCCGGGCGAACCTTAAACTGCAGGATATGGGTATTCTCCAGCCTATACGCCTGGGAGGTTGGATTCGGGCGACGGTTGAGGATGTGGAAAAAGCCTATCAGCTAGTGCCGGAAATTGAGGACTTGAACCTTTCTATCTCAACTTCTAGCCAGATGATTAACGGAAAATTCCTGGGTAGAAAGGGCGAGGGAGATATATTAACGATGGCGGCCAAGGCAATAGATGCCGCCAGGGATCATGGCGCCCGGAGTGTTGGCATTAACGCTGAAGATGCTTCAAGAACGGACAATAATTTCCTGCTCCAGTTTGCCGCCATGGCGAAGGAACATGGTGCTGACAGGTTAAGGTATTGTGACACACTTGGCTATGATAATCCCTTTTCCATATACGATGCCTGTAAAACGCTGGCCCAGGAAGCGAAGATACCCATTGAGTTACACTGCCATGGCGATCTGGGGATGGCTGTGGCTAACTCAGTATCCGGGGCAATGGGAGTCATTGATGGTGGGCAGGATGCCTATATCAATACAACTATCAATGGTGTTGGAGAAAGGGCAGGTAATGCTGACCTTGTCGCTGTAGTCCTGGCACTGAAGAAGTCCAAAGGTCTGGCCAGGAAATACCGGTTCGGTATGCCGATTCACCTATCGAAAGCATGGAAACTCTGTAAATATGCCAGCTATGCTTTCAAAGTTCCTATTCCGATAAATCAGCCCGGAGTCGGCGCTAATGCTTTTGCTCATGCCTCTGGTATCCATGCCGATGGGGTGTTAAAAGACCCGCAGAATTATGAATTATATGATTTTAAAGAGTTAGGTCGGGGCGAACCAGAGACGGTGGAGACGGGTAGAGAGATAGCTTCTGGAGAATATGGTGGAATATCCGGGTTCCGACATATTATGGGTAAAATGGAAATAGATTTTGAAAACAGGGATGATGCTGAGGAGGTACTCGAGCTGGTAAGGTACGCTAACGTCCTGGCGCAGAAACCTCTTGTTACCGACGAATTGCGCTTTATCGCCAAATATCCGGATATCGCCCGGGAGGTACTTACCCTAACACCTCTGAGTTAGAACAGTCCAGGTTTGTTTATTTACAGGAATCGGGATACCTTTTAGTTATGACCATCAGTCTAGCCTGGAAATTATGGCATCAGCCATTTCAGAAGTTCCCACTGCGGAAAGATCACTTCGGTCTGGTTTGAGGTCATAGGTGACTGATTTACCTTCGGCAACGACTGCTGCTACGGCTGCCTCCAGCCTGTCGGCAGCTTGTTTTTCTTTGATATACCGAAGCATCATCACACCGGAAAGAATTGCCGCCAATGGGTTTACCTTGTTTAAACCGGCATATTTTGGAGCACTACCGTGCGTGGGCTCAAAAACAGCTAACCCGTCTCCGAGGTTTGCTCCCGGCGCTACTCCCAGACCACCGACCAGCCCGGCACATAAATCAGAGACAATATCACCATATAGGTTCGGTAGCACGAGTACATCAAACTGCTGTGGGCGCTGGACAAGTTGTGCACATAGGTTGTCTATGATCCTGTCTTCAAACTCGATATCGGAATATAAACTGGCAACCTTGCGTGCCACTTCGAGAAACAGACCGTCGGAAAACTTCATAATGTTTGCCTTATGAACAGCACTCACTTTTTTTCTCCCATTCTCTCTTGCGTAATCAAAAGCGAATCTGACAATTCTCTCAGACCCTGTCTCGGAGATTAGTTTGATAGAGATTCCTGAATCCTGTGGTAATTGTTCCTCTGTAGTCTGTTTTATATACGTAAGCAGTTCTTTGGTCTCCTGGGTTCCTTTGGCAAACTCAATTCCGGCATAAAGGTCCTCAGTGTTTTCTCTGACAACTACTATATCAACGTTTTCGTATCTCGAAGGTATTCCAAGGTAGCTCCGGCACGGTCGGAGGCAGGCATAGAGGTTCAGTGCCTTTCGTAGAGCTACATTTACACTCCGGAATCCCGCACCCACCGGGGTAGTAGTCGGACCTTTCAGCGCTACCTTGTTTTTCATGATTGACTGAAGGAGGCGTTCTGGTAAGAGACTGCCCCCTTTCTCCAGAGCGTTAATACCAGCATTAATCACCTCCCAGTGAAACTCTACGACGGTAGCCTCAAGGACCCGTCGGGCAGCTTCTATAACCTCCGGTCCTATTCCATCGCCGGGTATGAGAGTAACATCGTGCTTCAATTATATACCTCCAGCTATTTCATATCTGTATTGTTATTCTAAAAGAGAGGGAATGACAAAATCCCCATATTTCTTAATATAAGGTACCAGTCCGCCTTCATTCAGAATACGTAGCATAATCTCAGGAAGCGGGCTGAAACTCAGCTCAATATCGGAGGTCAGGTCTCTGACTTTCCCCAGACTCAGGTCCACTTCAAGTTCGTCACCATCATTAATTTTATCGGTATCACAGATGAGCACCGGAAGCCCCAGATTAATGGCGTTGCGGAAAAAAATACGGGCTACCGATTTAGCAAGGATAGCACTTACTCCTGACATCTTGATCACTAGAGGGGCGTGTTCTCGGCTTGAACCGAGACCGAAGTTTTTACCGGCGACGATAAAATCGCCACTCTTTACCCGTCGGGCAAAGGTAGGGTCTGCGTCCTCGAGGACATGTTTCGCCAGTTCTGGCAGGTTACTTCGTAGAGAAAGCAGCCTTCCCGGTACAATGTGGTCAGTGGAGATATCGTCTCCAAATTTAAAAACTCTACCTTTCATTAGTCACCTACAGCATTTTCAATGAGTTCAATACGCGAGATTTTACCCTTTTTATTCAGCTCCACAGCTACCATGTCAATACGCCATAACTGGGGTAGATTTCTGTGAGTTTGTTGGTAGTGGGTAGCAGCAGCTTTAATTTTTGCTCTCTTAGTTTGTGTAATTGATTCTTCAGGACTGCCAAAGTTCAGACTCATCTTGGTCCTTACTTCGACAAAGACAAGAGATTCATTATGCCTGGCGATAATATCGATTTCACCTCGAGGGCAGCGATAGTTTGTCTCAAGGATACGGTAGCCTCGTTTTTTTAAAAAATCTTGAGCTAATTTCTCGCCTAGAATACCGGTATCTCTTCGTTTCATTTTTTTAAATTCTCTATCATATCTTTGATTGGTTTGAAAGACTTCCGATGGATCTGGGATGGTCCAAGTCTTTGTAAGCAGGCGACGTGCTCTCTGGTACCGTAGCCTTTGTGTGCAGCCAGCCTATAACCAGGGTAAAATTTATCGAGCTCTCTCATTAGATTATCTCTTGTTACTTTGGCAATAATGGAGGCGCAGGCTATGGATAAACACAGGCTATCACCGTTAACTACCCCTTTTTGCGGTAAACCTACCTCAGGAAGGTTAATATAGTCAATGAGTAGGGTCTCTGGTGATGGCGAAAGCTGCTCTATAGCTGCTTTCATTGCCAGCCGTGTTGCCTTGGCTATTCCCCGGGTATCTATTACTTCACAACCAGCCAGGCCAACACCTATAGCTATAGCTGTTTCATGTATATGATGAAACAGGAATTCACGCCTGGATGGGCTTAATTGCTTGCTGTCTCTAACCAGGTTTAACCAGGGAGTATTTATGTCACAGGGAAGAATGACAGCAGCCGCCATTACCGGTCCAGCCAGAGCACCCCGACCAACCTCGTCAATTCCAGCGATATACCGGTAGCCTTGTGATTCAAGTAGCTTTTCTTCAATAAAGGAGGGTGCGTCAAGGCTATTTATTAACCTTCCCTTTCTCATGTTGGTCTTTTTCTTCAATGGTAATTTCATTGAGACTTAGTTCTGCCGTCGCTCCACTTTCAAGCTCAACTATTACCGTTTCTTTTAGGGGGTTACTGCCGACTACTTTGACTAGTCCCATAGCTGTGGATACCTGCTGTCCATTTTTGGGCATTTTTTCTTTCATTATCTGGTACTGCTCATTCTCATAGACCAGGCAACACATCAAGCGACCACAAACGCCGGATATCTTCATCGGGTTCAGAGGTAAGCCCTGATCCTTGGCCATTCTCATCGATACAGGGGTAAACTCATCTAAGAAGGTCATACAGCATAGCGGACGGCCGCAGCGTCCACAGCCACCTAATAGCTTGGCTTCATCCCTTGGTCCTGTCTGCCGTAATTCCACACGCACTTTCAGACGCTTAGCCAGCTCCCGGACTAACTCGCGAAAATCTACTCTTTCAGCAGCACTGAAGTGAAGAGTAAGACGGCTACCGTCAAGATTGTATTCAGCGGACAGCAGTTTCATATCCAGGTTCATTTTTTCAATTAGCTTACTGCACTCAGCCAGAGCTTCTCTTTCCTTAGCCTCAAGTTCCTGAGCACGTTGAATATCCT
>CAYOHA010000146.1:0-6847 GCA_964403625.1 uncultured Dehalococcoidales bacterium
CCGGTCAAGCTATTGAACTGGAGCAACTGTCCCTGGCTTGATACCGGTAGCCCCAGTATCCGGGTAATAGCGACTACCGTACTAGTAACCAGCATTGATGATGGTTCTCCCAGCCAGTCCATCATTAGTACGGGAAAGGCCACACTGAAACCGTATATGGCAAGTAGTATAGCTGGTATAACACATGCTCGGCTGAAGATTACGGTAAATACACTAAGGAAACCAAGCAACATTGGAAAGAAAAAAAAGTCATTACGCCATGGCAGTAAAATCGATAGTGCCAGCAGCGCCAGCCCTATCAGGGCAAAGGGAAGACTGAGTTTGGCTGTCTGCATTCTGGGACGGATACTCTGTCTCTTCAACCATAACCACAGAATGCAAAGACCCAAAATACCCCAGTGAAACACGCCATAGTATTGAAGTCCTTCAGGCGATAGCCACTGCGGTAGTTTTGTCCACAGTTCACCAAAGGCTATAATTGCAATCGCCAGACAGGCAGCAAAGAAGACAATGAGTCTAATCTTCAATCAAAACCTCTTTATCAGTTAAGGATATACGGCAATATCGATACCAGAATGGTGTTACCTACTCCGTGAGCAATTATTGGCGCGGTAAGACTACTCGTCCTGTAATAGATATAGCCGAATATAAGACCGGCAAAGAAGGTGAATCCTAGCTCGGGTACTGACCTCCAGGTAAGATGCATGACTCCAAACATTATGCTGGCACCAACCAGCCCCCACTTCCAGCCCAGCAGGTTCATCATATCCCGCTGGACCAGCCCTCTGAACAGCACCTCCTCCCCCACCCCGATAAAGGCAATCATATAGAATAAATCACGCACTAGATATTTGATTTCAAAAGCAGGAAAGGCAGCCACCGGAGTAATAATAAAATACTCCGCTATCGCCAGTGGAACACCCAGCACGACACCTATCAGAGTATACTTCAGTACCTTACGACCGGTGAAGCCTATATCCCTGAGGCTAATTTTCTTACGGTATATATGCCAGGCACAAAGTGCTAGCACTGCCGAATATACCGCTGGTAACAGAAATTCCTGACTCAGGAAAAACCAGGGTAATGATGAGGTAAAGAGTATATACAAAGGAATTAATACCAGTGACTCGGCGCAGTCATTAAATGGCTGCCCCAATTTAACGATAGGCATCACCATATAGATTATTAAAGCCATGAAGAGTGCCAGGATAATACCATAGGTCACGTCACGATAGGCGAATACCCACTCGCAGACAGTAATACCCAGGCATATTGCTATGATAAAGAGTGCTGAATAGACTTTTTTGGAACTAGACATTATATCGTTGATTTTACCACAGCTTAGTCATAGTGGGGGACTTTAAGCTCTCGCCGTGGCAACTTTCCGTCTCATCCAGAGATATATGCCAGTAGATAGAGCCAAAGCTACAACCGCTGCCAGAATAGTAGGGAATTCGGGTATGGCTGACTCGGTAGCATAAAAAGCATAACCACCAATATAAGAGATGTCATCGGCAATGATATTTGGGTCAGAAGCAGAATATAACAAAGGGTTAGCAGTTCCAGTATAAACTGTTGCATGCCAGTTTCCAGCAGTATCCTGCTCTGGATCAAAGGTATAGAGACTTGTAAGCTTACCGTCGGTGGGTTCTAATCCAGTTTCACCTACTCTCTTATCACCATCTCCATCCCAATAGATGGCCTTGTAGGTACCTGGGGAGTAGCCAGTCCCACACATGTAAACCTCATGCTCTGTATCAGAATCGTCGAAGTAATCCTCCTGTTGGCTTCCAGTATCACCTGGGTAGCCGAGTTTGTATGATTCCCATGAAGGAGGTGATGATACCTGGACAGAGTAACTTGACTGTGTGGTAGTCGAGCTATCGGCCGTTTCATTCTCCACAATAAGAATTACCGTATCATAAGATGCCGTGCTGATTCTAACCGAACCCGATTGCGGACTACCACTCATCGGTATATCAACCACCGTGGGCACACCACTTAGCATACCAACTACCCTTGCTGCGTAGATAATACCGGAAGAAGCCCCGTTCACCGTAATTTGCGCTTGTTCTGTCGTAGAATCAATTGATATATAGTCGGCAGCGTAGTTACCTATGCCGTCAGACGGTGTAAAGTTAACTGTGTTGCCAGAGTAATTGATATTACCTTCAATGTAGACCGAGGGGTACGAAGAAGCTTCTTCATAGCAGTACGGGTCGTTGGTGGGAGAAGTAGACATTACATAATTAGCCACGGTGAAATTGCTATAAACCGAGGTAAAGCTCGTATCAACATCACTTAGCGCATCGACGATTGCATTAAATGAGTAGTAGCCATAATAACTGTCGTAACTAACGCTATTTTCCCAGATACCTCTTATGGTGCTTTGGCCACCGTGGTGCTCTGAGATGTAGCGTGCAAAGATCCAGTCTCCGTACCAGTGCAGACTAGGATTGCCGCTGGACATTGCGACATCGGGGTAGTCGAAATAATCAGAAAGGTACTGGAGATTATCGTTAACATTGTCGTAAACTTCGTCCTCGATCCAGGTTGCCGTAGCCTCCATCAACCAAGTTTCTTCCCAGACATCGTAGCCGAACTGGATGGCATGGTTGAATTCGTGGGCAGCGGTCACTCTAATATTATATAGAGGAGTGTTGGGGAATCCAGAATAGTCGTTTTCCAAAGCCATATAGCTACTAGCAGCATTAACTTCGATTACACCCGTCGAATTCTCGTTGTCTCCTGTCCGTTTCTCCTTGGTTAGCATAGTTTTCAGCCTGGGCATAGCCATAATATGCCATATTTTCAACATAGACATCGTAGTCTGAATTTCCATCAGCAACAACATCGGAGGGAGGCTGGAGCCAGCCCATCGTGGTCAGTTCGGTGGTCCATACGTTTTCCAGCTCGCTACCCATACTCTCAATATAGTCGGGTATCCCATTGGTATTGCTGTCAGTAGTGTCAACAGTATCAGAACCTATCGTTGTATAGTGAATCTGGAAATGTGTGGTGCTGTAGGTGAGTTCGGTTCCACTTAAACTAGGTCGGAGAAGCATGCGAATCCCGTCATTTAAGCGAGCCACAGGATAATCGGCCAATATACTTCTGGTCTCAGGTTTCAGGCTTGACCAGTTTCGGTTCACCTCCATCAAGATGGGGGTAGCGCACTTAGCTGGCGTTGAACTTTGGAATTCAGCAGGTAGTGCCTGAGGATTGAATATAGTCAATATTTTATATTGAATGGCGGTATCATAGTCGATCCTCCCACTCAAGTGTGCCTGCTCAATCAATACAATACTGGGGGGCAAAGACTCCCCACCATTATGGTCTGATTGGACGGTGCTTGAGGGAATTACCGCCAACAGCAAGGTTGAGATTAGTCCCATAACGATAGCGAATCCTATTAAAGACTTCACTAACCTCTCCTAACTCCTGACATTATCGAAATAGTCTATGCATTTCAGGGTACACCTGGCTTTTTTAATGGCTGAATATACTGGGAGATCTTTTCTTGTGTCTCCAGGCTAAGCCTGTCCCAGTTCCTTTGAATTTCTAAAATGATTGGCGTGGCATCCTTCATAGGCATGTTGCTTTGGTACTCTTGAGGTAGAGCCTCTGGCTTATAGATGGAATAAGTTAAATAGAGTGCCCTCATATTATAATCGATAACTCCCTTTTCATAAGCTCTATCGATAAGCTCCACAGAGTTTTGTGTAGTCTCTTCATCACCAGCACAGCTTACCATGGACACTACTATTAATAAACTGAGAGCCAAAAACATGCTTCGGGTTACACTGTTTTTACTCAAAAAATGTAACTCACACATGTCACTTCCCCCTCTCTAATGGCTCAACCGGTAGAAACCCACTTAATAAACTTTTGTCCCTCACGTGGCCAGAATCATCACCACTCTGGTAAATACCATGCCGATAAAGATAAAAAACAGAATAGTGGACACAGTGGTGAAGCTGGTCCTGTAACTACCAAGGATAGTGTTCCTTTTACCAGCGGTTACTGCTTGAGTCAGCTCAAGAAAGATAAGCAAGGCTATGAGGACAATGGCGACTATTATCCCGGTATTTACTCCGCTGGTAGTGCCGAAGGCTTCGTTGAAGTATTGCATGGTTATCATCGAACTCATTACCGATGTGGAGAAAGCAGCGAAAGACACGAAACTACTCATTAATTGTGATGGATATGCCGGCAGAGAGACTATCTTCTCAGTATCACCATCATCTGAGCTGGTCTTCAGGACGAAATTAACCTGCTCACCCCTTTCCAGTGAATTCCGGTAGGCATATTGGTACTTGGTGCCGGTATAGGGAGCAATAGTTGTCATCCCACTCTCAACAAGCTTGCCGTTGATATATAGCTGGTAGCTTGTGGTTGATGACTCCGGAGACGGGTTATTGATGTTGAAGGTAGCGACTACCGGCTCTCCTGTCTTCGGCACTTCGGGGATAACGGACATGGTTATCGGACTGGCTGCTACCTTGCTGGCGATTAGGAAACCGAGCAATAGAAAGACACACAGCCAGACAATGGCAATCTTCAATATTATCCCTTGATGCTGGCTAGCTTTCGCTGTCCTCATTCTTTGCTTCAGTCTCCCTCACCAGGGCTGTAATCTCTGAAAAGGATCAAATTAATCCTTGTTTTATGTCATAATCATAATTCGTCATTTAGCAAAAGTCAATAGTATATTAGTAGGTAAGCCCCGGAGCAGCTAACACTGTTTAATAATCTCTAATTGAGGCTGATATAATATGTAGCCTGCTCAACTGGGTCTGCTTTGCCATCTTCATATAAAGCAAAGGTTACCTTGCCCTCGGTTAGCTGCTGGGGGTATATGTGGTGAATGTAGGTATATGCTTTGCCCGCTCTGACCACCGTGCTGTCGGTGTAAACGGTATTATCAACGGTAACGTAAATGGTGTATTTAATGTCAATTTCATAGGTGTTGACAATGTCATACTGCAATATCCACTCATTACCGGCATCAATAATCTGGACTTTGCGCGGCTGGGAGTAGTTTTCTCTAGAGGGGATGAGGTATATCGTGTAGATAAAAACCCCGGCCAAGACAACCAGTGATAGCACGAATAAAAATCTTAATTTGGACATAACGTCCACATCCTTATCTTCGCACTATTAGATATCGTTTCCTTACCAATTCAAACCATTGCGTATTGTGGAACTTGTTCAGGATATATTATCACATAATAAAGTATCTTTTTCATTAGCCCCGAAAAATACTAATGGACGTCGATTGGGGGTATCAGCCTGCAAGTTCAAATCAACATAAGCAGAAAATACCTTCAGCAGGTCTATACCGACAAGGTAAGAAAAGATGGTATAATACGTCATCATCATAGAAAAAGGAGTGTGAAAATGGCAGAGAAGGACAGGATTTACAAGTGCTTAAATCCAGTGGGGACGCAACTTCCGATAAAAACGTTCCCTCTGGCACCTCGTCTTGACACACTTGACGGCAAAGAAATCTACTTCAGTATCACCGGTGAGCCAGATATCACTATACCCTTGGAGAAAAAGCTAAAGAGTGATTATCCCAATGTGAACTGGAAAGTAAAGAAGACTTACGGTATTGACCCAGTGCAGATGACTGAAGAGGAGATGAAAACAGCCGACGGGCTTATTCAAGCAATATGCTGGTGAAGCGGTGCTGTATGGAGGCAGTTGCCTTACTTAGCCAAACTTGAAAAAGCAGGTATCCCGACTGTAGTCGTTGATCTGGAAGACCAGGAACAAATGGTCAAACAGGAAGCTCTGGTAAATGGTGTACCCAAAATCAGGTACCTGCACGCCTCCCGTACTCTCCCTGGACCGCAAGACGTCGATAACTGGATAATACCAATGCTGGAAGCTCTTACCCGGCCTCTCACCGATGAGGAAAAGGCAAGCGGGATATACACCATTCCCCAGCAGAGAATCCTGTTTGAAGGCACGCTTGATGAAGCTCAGGAGTTTTACCAGCAGACAGAGTGGATTCCTCTTCCAGTCCAAGCTCCTATCGCTAAATATACTGATGGCTTCCCGATTGTAATACCCACTGAGGAAAGAGTACAGAAGATGCTGACTGGCACCAGCCACAGGCCTGACGAAGTACTTACCCTCCAGGATGATGTAATAGCGCCAATGGGAGAGAGTAGAAAGAAGGGAGATGTGATAAGGTTCCAGCCGTTGAAGAGAACAGCTACCGTGGAACAGGTGGCAGTAAATGCCGTGATGGCCGGATGCAAGCCCGAACACCTGCCTATAGTACTTGCCATTGCCCAGTCTGGCTGCCCTATCAGCACCACTAACTTCCCCAGCCAGACGGTCTGCATCAGTGGACCTATCGTCAAGGAAATAGGAATGAACACCGGATGTGGTATGTTCGGCCCTGGCAGCACAGCCAATTCACCCGTCGGACGTACTTATCAATTGATGGCTATCAACCTGGGCGGCGCCATTCCCGGCGTAAACCGTATGGGCTGCCTGGGAAGCCCTCTTAATAACGGTGGTACCGCCTATGCCGAGAATGCCGACGGACTGCCACCAGGCTGGAAAGGACTTAACGAGGAATTCGGCTTCAAGAAGGACGAGAATGTCGCTATGGTCCAGATGGTAACCGGAGGTATACTGGGTTCCCAGTTCTCTCCAGGTGGATACAGAGCACTCCAGAAGAGTGGTCATGGCGGATTGGCAAGGCGTTTCGGCGTGAAGGGAAAACCAGGTCCGCATAACTGGCTGGACTATCTCGTGCCCGGTCTCTATGTCGGTCGCGAAGGAGCCTGGACCATCGTCATGGTCCCCGAGATGGCACGTCACCTATATG